>CAZXTI010000029.1:5280-6732 GCA_964643565.1 uncultured Hyphomonas sp.
CCGGAAATCATCAGCACCATGCCAAAGGTCAAGCCAATCGACAGGCCTGAAGAGCCGGTAAACGCAGCAATCTCAGCAAAGTCGGTTGAGCCGGTATAGCCATAGACCAGCGAGCCGCCATAAAGCAGCAAGCCAGAGGCGAGCGCACCAAGCACGAAATACTTCAAGCCAGCTTCCGCAGAGCGCGGGCTATCACGGTGAAATGCGGCGAGCACATAGGAAGACAAGCTCAATGTCTCAATGCCCATATAGAGTGTCATCAAGTTCGACGAGGACATAATAATGCCCATGCCAAGCGCCGCAAAGATAGACAGAAGCGCAAATTCAAACTTCAGCGTATGATGGCGCTCCATAAATCCGCGCGCCATTAAGAGGGCAAACCCGGCCAGACCATAGCTAACGATTTTTGCATAATTGGCAAAAGACGTTGTCTCAACCAATCCGTTGAAAGCCGAACCGCCCTGATAATAGACGCCGGCTAAAACGGCCGCACCAAACATTGCCAGCGCACCATATTGATAGGCAACGCGTGTAAACCCATCCCGGAAAATCGCGCCAAGCATCGTGCCAACCAAGCCAGCACTCACCAGAAATAATTCAGGCGCAAGCGCGTTAAGAAGAACGGTCATATCCATCTCGTTACGCCCCTGTGAACAATGTCAGGACACGCGTTACCGCGCCGTCCGTAATGTTAAAGATAAGCCACGGCGCGATACCGAACAGCACCGTTGCCACCGCCAAAGGCGTCAACGTCATAATTTCGGTCATCGTCAAATCCTTGATGTCCTCAAGCTTCTCATTCGTCACCTGTCCAAACATGGTCTCGCGATAGAGGCGCAACATGTAGACAGCGGAGAAAATCACACCAAGCGCAGCCGCAACCGCTACCCAGCGCGCGGCAAGGAAACCGCCCGCCATACTCATAATCTCGCCGACAAAACCAGACGTGCCCGGCAAGCCAACATTCGCCATTGTGAACAACATGAAGAAGGACGCATAGACCGGCATCTTACTCGCCAGCCCGCCATAAGCGGCAATCTCGCGCGTGTGAATACGGTCATAGACCACGCCCACAATCAGGAAGAGCGCAGAGGAAATAAAGCCGTGCGACAGCACCTGAAACATCGCGCCCTGAACGCCAACTTGATTGAATGAGAATATCCCCATTGTCACAAAGCCCATATGCGCCACTGACGAATAAGCAATCAGCTTTTTCATATCCGTCTGGCGGAAGGCAACAAGCGAGGCATACACAATCGCAATCACAGACAGCGCAAAAACAAGCGGTTGGAACATCAGGCTCGCATCCGGGAACATCGGCAAAGAGAAGCGCAGCAAGCCGTAAGCGCCGAGCTTCAGCAATATCCCCGCCAGAATAACAGAGCCCGCCGTTGGCGCCTGAACGTGCGCATCCGGCAGCCATGTGTGCACCGGCCACATCGGCATCTTCAC
>CAZXTI010000029.1:6832-11872 GCA_964643565.1 uncultured Hyphomonas sp.
TGATAGCCGGGCGCGCCAGCATCAAACTCAAGCATATAAGCCAGCACGGACAGAATGAATGTCCCGGCGCTAACAAACACACCCGCCAGCAAGACGTTACGGTTTTGCCCCACGTTTTGCTGACTGCGTGTTGCCCCGCTAATCAACAGGATCAGCAATGCCCCAATGAGCGGCAAAAACGTAATCAGTGAGAGAATAGGAATTCCGCCCATTATCCAGCTCCTCCGTTCAGGAAGAAGATCACGCCGCCAAACACCATAGCGCCAAGTATAATCACAAACGCATAATGATAGAGGAAGCCGGTATGCATCGCGCTGATACGGCGCGATCCCCATTTGGCAAGCGCGGTTACGCCGTCCGGTCCAAAGCCATCTATTATTTTCATGTCACCAATTTTCCAGAAGAGATCACCAAGCCCGCGTGTCGCTTTGACAATCGTCGCTTCGTAAATCTCATCGAAATACCATTTGTTCGAGAACAGCATATGTGCCGGACCGCTTTGCTCGGCCATCTTCTTGCCAATGCCGCGATTGAAATAATAGGTGAATGTCGCAATCAGGAAACCGATCACAGTCACCACAAGCGGCGCCCAGAAGACCCATGCAAAATTATGGTCATGCTTGATCTCGTCAATCGCGTGAACAATGTCGGTTGTCGGCGCGGTATAGATCGCCCCGGCCCAGAAATCGGTCGAGTGGAACATTGGATCATAGAACAACCCGCCCGCAAACATCGCACCGATCGACAAGAGCGCCAGCGGGATCAGCATGACAATTGGGCTTTCATGCGGCGTGTGATCGCCGTGCCCGTGGCCGTGGTCATCATGCGCGTGATCATCATCATGTGCATGCGCAGCCAACTCTTCTGCACTTGGCTCATAGCGCGGCCCGTGGAAGGTCATGTAAATCAGACGCCAGGAATAGAAGCTCGTCAGAAGCGCCGCGCCAATCCCGGCCCAGAATGCAACATCACCAAACATCACACCTTGCTGGCCAGACACAAACGCGCTTTCCAAAATCGCATCCTTGGAGAAGAAGCCGGAGAAGCCAGCGCTTGTGTGCGGGAAGCCCAAACCAATAATCGCGATCGTTCCGATCAACATCGCCGCATAGGTGAATTTCTGATAGCGCCATACGCCGCCAAGCTTGCGCATATCCTGCTCATGATGGTTCCCGTGAATGACCGAGCCTGCACCAAGGAACAGAAGCGCCTTAAAGAAGGCGTGGGTGAACAGGTGAAACATGGCCGCCTGATAAGCGCCGACACCTGCAGCAAAGAACATATAGCCAAGCTGCGAACAGGTCGAATACGCAATCACCCGCTTAATATCATTCTGCGCCAAGCCAACCGTCGCAGCAAACAGCGCCGTTAACGCGCCAACAATTGTCACCATGCCAGCCGCATAGACCGTGTACTCATAAAGCGGTGACATCAAACACACCAGATACACACCAGCCGTCACCATCGTCGCCGCGTGGATCAGCGCCGACACAGGGGTCGGGCCTTCCATCGCATCTGGTAGCCAGACATGTAAGAAAAGCTGTGCCGATTTACCCATCGCGCCAACAAAGAGCAATACGCCAATCAGTTCCAGCGCATTCACATGATAGCCAAGAAACTCAATCGCAATGTCGCGCGCATGGCCTGCCTCTGCAAAGGCAAACGGTGTCACAAACGCATTGTCCTTAATCGCTTGCAGGAAGGGACCAAACTCAATCGTACCAAATACGAAGAACACAGCCATGATCCCAAGCGCGAGGCCGAAATCACCAACGCGGTTTGTAACAAAGGCTTTAATCGCCGCATCATTCGGGGCTTTGTTCTGGAACCAGAAGCCAATCAACAAATATGATGCCAGCCCCACACCTTCCCAGCCAAAGAAGAGCTGCAAGAAATTGTCGGCCACAACCAGCATCAGCATGGTGAAGGTAAACAGCGCCAGATAGGTAAAGAAGCGCCCGCGATGCGGATCCTCTGACATATAGCCCCACGAATAAAGATGCACGAGACCAGATACGCTCGTAATAACAGCCATCATCACGATGGACATCGCATCAACGCGAATGGCCCAGTCAGCCTTGAACCCGCCAACATCAACCCAGTTCATCAGCGTGATAATGTGCGGGTGATAAGCGATCGCCGCGCCGTGCCCGTCCGTAGCAGCTTCGGCTGCCAGCAAGACATGTTCTGCGGTTGCGTGGCTCGCATCGCCGCCAAACGCGAAGACAAACAATTGGTAGAGTGAAAGCACACCAGCCAGCCCGACGGTCCCCGTCGTGACCACCATAGCGAACTTGTCGCCAAGTGCGAACTTTCCAAACCCGGCAATGAGCGCAGCAATGCCCGGTCCAAGCACAATAAATAAAAGGGCGGTATCAGATAACATGAGTGTGCCTTAGCCCTTCATCAGATTGACATCTTCAACCGCGATATCGCCGCGGTTTCGGAAATAGACGACAAGAATGGCAAGCCCCACGGCCGCTTCGGCGGCAGCAACGGTCAAAACCAGCATCGCAAACACCTGCCCTTCAATGTTTCCATTGAACGCAGAAAACGCGATCAAATTGATATTCACAGACAGCAAGATCAGCTCGATCGCCATCAGAATAACGATGATGTTCTTGCGGTTCACAAAAATCCCGACAACCCCAATCGTGAACAGGGCCGCAGAGAGGGCGAGGAAATGTTCGATCGTAAGTGCCATACTTAAATCCCCTGTCCCGGCTCAACATCAACCAGCTCGAAAGCTTCGCCCCGCGTGCGGGCGTTTTGGTCAGCAATATTTTGTCGCTTCACGCCAGACTTATGGCGCAACGTCAGAACAATCGCTCCGATCATCGCCAAAAGCAGAATAATCCCTGCCATCTGGAACAATAGAAGATAGTCGGTATAGATCACTTGCCCGATTGCTTCAGCATTCGTGTCCGCGCCCGGCGACGGATCAAAGCGTCCCGGCAGATCAGTGCCGCGCGCAAAACCCACAAGTGCCAGCATGCCGAACAGCAAAATCCCTGTCAGCAACGCCACAGGCCAATAGCTAAGCGTTGCTTCCTTCAACTCGACAAAGTCCACATCGAGCATCATCACAACAAAAAGGAACAGCACCGCGACCGCGCCGACATAAACAACAACAAGCAGCATCGCCAGATATTCCGCGCCGATGAGCACAAACAACCCAGCCGACGTAAAGAATGCCAGAATGAGAAACAACACCGAGTGCACCGGATTGCGCGCGGTAATCACGCCCAGCCCCGACAGCGTCACAAGTGCTGCTAATATGTAGAATGCAATGAGGTCCATGTGCCCCTTGCCCTTTCCTATTTACCCAGCGCGCCTATCGATAAGGCGCATCCAGCTCCAAATTACGTGCAATTTCGCGCTCCCAGCGATCACCATTCGCCAGTAAGCGGTCCTTGTCATAATACAGTTCTTCGCGCGTCTCCGTCGCAAACTCGAAATTCGGCCCCTCAACAATCGCATCCACCGGACACGCTTCCTGACAGAAGCCGCAATAAATACATTTCACCATGTCGATGTCATAGCGCGTTGTCCGGCGCGAGCCATCATCGCGCGGTTCAGCCTCAATCGTAATCGCTTGCGCCGGGCAGATCGCCTCACACAGCTTACAAGCAATGCAACGCTCTTCGCCGTTCGGATAACGGCGCAGCGCATGTTCACCGCGAAAGCGCGGGCTAAGCGGGTTCTTCTCAAACGGATAGTTCACCGTCGCCTTGCGCTTGAACAGATATTTCAGCGCCAGAAAGAACGCCTTCACAAAATCCATCAGGAAGACACCGCGAATGAACTGCATGATATTTCTCATGCCTGACCTCCAAAATAGACCATATAACCTGCCACCGCGAGCACAGCGACGAGCGACATTGGCAGAAACACTTTCCAGCCAAGCCGCATCAATTGGTCATAGCGATAACGCGGCACCATTGCCTTCACCATCGCAAATAAGAAAAAGAAGAACAGAACCTTCAACCCAAACCAGGCAAAGCCGCCAAATGTCAAAAGCCAAGGCGCCCAGTGTTCTGTAAACGGCATCGGGAACGGCGCATGCCAGCCGCCAAAGAACAGAATAGTCAGCATCGCGCACATCAGCACAATATTCAGATACTCACCGATCATAAACAGAAGATATGGCGTTGAGGAATATTCAACCTGATAGCCAGCCACCAGTTCCGATTCCGCTTCCGGCAGATCAAATGGCGGCCGGTTCGTCTCAGCCAAGGCCGAAACAAAGAACACAACAAACATCGCAAACATCACCGGGAACAAGACGATATTGTTCAGGCTAAACGCATGCCAGTTCCAAAATCCGCCTTCCTGATTATTCACGATATCAGTCAGGTTCATCGAGCCAACCAGCAAGATCACCGTCACAATCACAAAGCCCATGGAGACTTCATAGGAAATCATCTGCGCCGCCGAGCGTAGCCCGCCAAGGAAAGGATATTTCGAGTTAGACGCCCATCCGCCCATGATGATCCCGTAGACGCCGAGCGATGAGATCGCAAACAGGTACAAAACCCCGACATTCAAATCAGCAATCACCCAGCCCGGCGCAACCGGCACAACCGCCCATGAAATAAAGGCCAGCACCAGCGTCAAAATTGGCGCAAGCAGATAAACCGTCTTATTCGCCCCTGCCGGAATGACAATTTCCTTCAGGAGGAATTTTCCAAAGTCGGCAAAGCTCTGCAACAATCCAAACGGCCCAACCACGTTCGGCCCTTTGCGCAGCATCACGCCCGCCCACACCTTGCGATCAAGCAAAAGCAGGAAGGCAAGCGAGACCAACAGAACCGCCATAAACAGGCCGATCTGTCCAAGCACCATCAAGAAGGCCCAGCCAAAGGCCGACCATGACCAGGCTTCAGTGCTTCCTGAGCTAAAATATTGGATCCAGTCACTCATCTCTGCTTCGCCCTACTCTGCCGCAACCGGGGTTTCAACCGTCTCATTCAACTGAGAACATTCGGCCATGGTTTTCGATGCGCGCGCAATCGGGTTGGTGAGATAAAAATCGCCCGC
>CAZXTI010000030.1:0-8902 GCA_964643565.1 uncultured Hyphomonas sp.
TGGAACGACCAATCTGGTCGAGTTTCATCTCCTCGTCGACAGGCTCGGTTCGCGAGAGCTGGAGATCATCTTTTTAAATTCTGGACCACTCACCCAGAGTGGCCCGCCTCATATTAGCTGTTTTGTCGATAAACAACCGCTGGAGATGCGGGCAAGTGTTGATGGGAAGTATTTGAAATACACAACGCCTCTGACCATCTTGTCTGCGAATGTGCCAACCCATATTGCACTCGATATTCCGACTTGGCGCCCGATGGACCTTGATCCAAACGCATCTGACCCCAGAGAACTTGGCCTTGCCTTCAAATCAATCGCAGTTGGTTGATCGGGTAATGACAGACGATACGATACTGCCGCGAAAAAAAATCGCGGCCATCATTTGCACCTTCCAACGCTACGATGTCCTACCGGCGGCGATCAACAGCCTGCTGGCTCAAAATGCCAACAAAGATGATTTCCATATCATTGTCGTGGATAATTCACCGCGTAATCCTCAGCAGGTCGCTTTTCAGCAGAAGTATCATCTGCACGAGAATATTTTCTACCATATCGAGGAGATACAAGGCCTGTCCAATGCGCGCAACGTTGGCGCGAAAATGGGAAACAGTCTCTATACGGGGTATATAGACGATGATGCAGTTGCCTCCCCCAACTGGATCACCAGCATGCTTGAGGCATTTCACACTTTGAGCGAACCGATCGGGCTTGTGGGGGGTAAGGTCGATCCGATTTGGGAGACGGAGCGCCCTGACTGGCTGCCGACATCAGCGCATGGCCCTTTAAGCATAATCGATTGGGGCAAACGCGCCCGCATCCTGGAACCGGATGAATGGATTGTGGGCGCCAATTTCGCACTTGTAACCAGCGCGCTACAAGCCGTTGGTGGCTTCGATACGAAACTCGGTCGTAATGGTGGATCGCATACACTCGTTTCGAACGAAGAATATGAGCTCCGCCTGAGAATAGAGGCCAAGGGCTACCTAACATTTTATTCGCCGACTGCGCTTGTATCTCACCATGTTCCGACCGATCGGGTTTCCAAAAGCTGGTTTCGCCGGCGCATGGCGTGGCAGGCGGTCTCTGAATATCTCCAGAGCGACGTCATGCCCGACCATAATTTGGAGCAAGCCTGGGACAATATCGAATCCTATTTCGCCTCCCTGCCCGCCAGCAAACGGACCGTTCGCGGCCTATTCGAAGGGTTTGACGATCCGGGGCTTAATCAGGAGCAGTTTGGCGCCGTCTTCAGTCTGATGACCTTATTGCTCGGCGGATATGAGGTTACCGATGTCTAGATCCTCCGTTATCTCCTCCTATGGACGCATCGCCGTTCTATCGCCCTCACCCACGCACCCACAAAATTTCGGCAACCGGAAACGCATATATAGTTTCTGCAAAGAATTGAGAATTCGTGGTTACAAGGTTTCTTTCCTCTTCTATCCTTTTGACCATGATTGGCGCGATACTTATTCGCCTCACATATTAGAACAGATGCGAAAAGAATGGGATGAGGTGGAGCTCATCATTCCAAGCCGTCCCTATCACCCAGCAGCGATTGGTGAGGACCATATGATCGATGAATGGTGGGACGATGCGATCGGCACTTACCTGTCCTGGTTCTTCCGCACACGTAAGGTCGAAGCCTTCATCACGAACTACACCTATTTAAGTAAAGCGTTGGAATTTGCGCCAGATACCTGCCTTAAAGTATTAGACACTCACGACAAATTTGCACACCGACGCCAAGTCCTCGGACAGCTGCATATTGGACCTGAGTTTTTTCATACGACGATAGAGGAAGAAGCCAAAGCACTCGACCGCGCCGATCTGGTGCTTGCCTTAAAAGACGAGGAAAAGGCTTATTTTGAGAGCATTAGCGATACACCGGCCATAACGCTTCCCTATTTTGAGAAAGGCCTACTCCAGCCTACATCCAAGCCGAAAGCACAACGAGAGAGCATGAGCGTCGGAATTATCGGCGCGAGGAACAATATAAACTACCAAAATGTCTCCGGTTTTTTAAATGCATTTCTTCCCGCCGTGCGCGCGCAAATGGCCCCGGTAAAGGTGGTGCTGGCCGGCGGCATGTGTGCAGATTTCCAAGATTACCAGAACAACCCATATGTCGACATTATCGGCCGTGTAGACACGGTCGATACATTTTATAAGCAAGTCGATTTGGTTGCTATCCCAATGCAAATCAGCACCGGTCAGAAGATCAAGGTTGGCGAAGCCCTCTCACAAAAAAAACCTATTGTGGGCATGCAGCACGCATTTGAAGGCTACGAAACAAATTCTGCGTTTCACAAGTTCAAATCCTTCGAGGCACTTGCCCAACAGATTATTGATCTAAGCTTCTCTGACGATTTGGACGCGGTGGAACAAGCTACCATATCCGTACAACAAGCTCAGGAAGCCTACTCGATTGCCGCTTTCGACATTTTGGAAAAGCGGATTAATTCCCAGCGCGCGCGTATCCTGTTCTATCTCGACATAAACGCAATCGGTCATTCGCCGATCGCTGAGGCCAACGCGCTATCTGCGGTGTTGAAAGTATCGAAGCTTTATGAGCCGACCATTATATTAGACGGAGACCTGAGGGCGTTATCGGAAAAATTCCTGCAATGCCTCTCTCAGGAAGCCATTCTTTATGCTGCAGAGGGTTCGACAATACCAGCGCCGGCGAACGCGCTGGTCAACGCACTCGGCAATTCTTATCTTTTCTTCAAAAAATTCAACTTCACGAATGCTTGGATATTTGGCGATAAAGGCATCGGTTTTGCTGCAGATGCCGGGCTTAAAACATTCGCATCACCCAGATATGCAAGACACGGCATCGTCAGGAGCATCCAAACCAGCTCTTCAGCGAACAATCGCACACCGGTTTATTTTGGGACCCCAGATAAGGCCAGTTCGATCTTAACAGATGCGCACATTTACGACCTATCGGCTTTCACCCCCGAAGCGATCAAAGCCCTGGGCATGAATTTGAATATACCCAAGATCGACCATGCAGCGATCATTGTGGATGCGCATACAAAGCATTGGCTGCCAGCAGTAAGTGAGCTGATCCGAAGCTCAACATTCGAATACCGCGTTTTGTGCACAAAAGCAGACCATAAAGATGTGATGTCGACACTCGCCGACCCCCGGATTTCCAGATATGTGAATACGTTTGAGACGTATTTTTCAGACGGCGCAAAAACGGGCCATTTGACCTTCAGAAAAATACTGAATTTTTCAGCTGGCAGCGAAACCGGCTTGTTTGCAGAGTTTCTCGCCTGCCTGAAGAATACCGCTTATGCAAAGGCGGCCGTTTGGAAGTTTCCGGCAAGCCAAACATACAAACCGCTGGATATTCTGCCTGATATTTATGACTATCTCTATGATCGCGGCGACTGGCGGGATCTTGAAAAAGATGCGCCTTTTGCAGATACCGGAGATGATTATTTATATCGCAAACTGCGCATGAGCACACTTTAGATTTACGCGCCTTTACTGGTCAATTAGCGTATTTTGGAACGCGCTACGAACCTCGTCGATTCTTTGTTCTGGGACCTGCCCAATGAATTGTCCCGTCGGGTGCACGTTCTGAAAGATCGACCAGTCGGTATCTGGAAACATGTTGAACATCCACAGATTGTTTTGGAAGTTTCGATCCAATATCGCCTGGCGTTGCTGGCGCGAAAACACTTGAATTTTACGCGTGCAGTCCAGTGTTTCAAAAATGAATTCGAGTAAACGCTCATTTTTGGCGTTGCCAGGATACTCACCGTTTAACCGCCATTTAATCTCCAATCCTTCACCATTAAGGCTCAGGTTTTTCTTCTTACCCGGCTTCAATGCGATCTTCCGCCCAGTTTGTGCGGATAAGGCATTTGTAAATTCTGTCAGGATGGAGTCACGCTGGCGTGCATTGTGAGGGATAAGGATGAGATTATCCCGGCCATATAGATCGCTCCAGCGCGACAAAAAATTCTTATAATTGAACCAACCGCCCACCCGATCAAAATAATCCTCAACGCTTTCTGCGAGCGCCACTGTCGGATCTTTGACATGTTGCTTGAACAGTGACTCCAACAGCAAATCTTGTCGTCGAAGTACAGCAACAATCTTCACCTGTTCGAATTGGTCGGTAAACCGCTTCAACGCCGCAATCCGCTTCGGCCAGGCGAGGGCTTGAAAAATTTCCGAACTAATCAGAACCGTCTCAGCGCGGTGATGTTTGTCATACTCCTCAGACAGAGCGCCCAGTAAAGTCTCAGCTGCTTCGACAGGCTGACCGCCATAGTCTGATATACCTCTTAAAGCAAAGCCGAGGCCGTGATGAGAGTAGTCCGTCCACTGACCTGTTTTCGGGTAGAGGATGCCATGCTTTAGCAATTTTTCTCGCGCACGGTTCAGTGCATACTGGATCGATGACGTTCCGGTTTTAGGTAGCCCGATATGAAGTATTAGATTCTTCATCACAATAAGAGTTTAGCGCGCGCCAAAGATATCCGGCAAAAGCCTATAAATACCGAAAGCGCGTTAAGACACGTTTGTGCGTCTTGTTGATTTGCTTAATCGTCTCTGGCTTCAGTTTCTTTAGATAGTTTTGTGGATGCACTTGGCGGATATGTTTATCAGCGCGTTCCTGATCTGGAATAATATTAAACCTGTTCGCCAGCCTCGTCGCATCGGCGGCGTCTAGCTCCCAGCCAAGGAAGTTGAGAATGTTCAAAATCCATTTCTTTTTCATATAGATGATTTCCTCATAAAGGAAAATCCGCATTTTCGGATGATGCCTTGCCAGGTCCTGATAGGCTTCCATCTTCTTGGTAAAGCTACCAACATTCTCCAGGCAGAATTCATCAATATCTGTATTTAGTGCTTTTTCGCGCGCCGCAAGCATCTGCTCTCTTAGACGATTATCGATCCCCTCGCCGGGCATGGGGTGGCTTTGTGATAGCGAAAAATACTGTGAGACAACAGCATCCCTCGGATCGCGCACAAGGGCAATGACCGGGCAGTCCGTCAGGCATGCGATCGGATACTGGTGCGGCAAATACCGAAACCCGGAATACACATATCCCTTGGGTTTGAAAATATTACCCGTGTTTTCAGGTATAGCCGAATCCGGAACACCATTATTGAAAAAGAAAGACTGAATATCGATGAAGTCATATTCAAGAATTTTGCAAATCTCTCGCACCACATTGTTCATCATCGTGCTGCCAGATTTGTGCACCGACATGAAAAACACGCTTTGTAGGTCAGGATGCTGGCTCTCGGGCAGAGAATAGATATCTTCGCCTTTATAGTTCACACTTGCCATTATCTCTTTTGTCCTGTCATCTTGTGAAATCCAAATAATTGCATTTCTGAATTTTCTGATCGCCGAGCGCTCGGCGAATATTGATTAGTTCCCATCTTGCGTGTCGGCCAAATGCCGGCATGCGCTGGCCAAGCTATTTTTTCCCTCAAATTCGTACAAAAGAGAGAGGCAGATCAGGCCATGTTGCATGATTGCATATTCGTGTTCAATAGTTTTCAGACATTCCCGCTTAATGTGCTCACGATTTTTCAAAGACGTTTCAAGAGCGTGGACACAGACAAGCTCACCAAGCGTCTTCTCTTCTTTGTCCATTAGGAGGTCCATCTGTTGATGTCTTGCCTCTTCGCTCATATCAGCAAGCAATCTAAAACGCTCAATAAAAACCGGTCGGTCCTGGGGTGTTTCAGCGTTCAACCAACTCAGCGCCTTATCTGCATCCCCCGCCCGCTCATACGCGCTGCATAAGCCATGCACAGTTTGCCCGCGCACATCGGTTTGCTGCGTCAGAGCGGTCCATGCGGAAATCTCCAGATCACGATTTGCAGACAGCGCCAACATCTTGCAGAAGGCAAGCAGAGCGCCAGGGTTTTTCGCAGCATACTTGTCTAAGTCTGCCGTTTTCAGGTCTTCCACCAAAGCGCGAAAATCACTCGCAGATAATGCCGCGTCTTTCCGCTTAGAAAGGTCAGATAAAACAATCGTCATCCGCGCGCAGACTCCCGCCAACCGATAATTTGCAAACTGGAAATTGTCGCCGCCGCCGTGCCATCTGCCTCAGACGGCAAAACAGAAAAGCAAAGCTTGTCAGAGGGCGGTATCTCCAGAATGTGCTGCCCGGCATGCTCAATTTTACCAAACAGCTGATCATTATCGGAATAGACCGACAGCTCACCTTCCATCGCCTCAACGTCGACAAGTATCGCAGTCTTATGCTCCCCGACGCTATCACGGTCGAACGATAGCACGGTTGTGACAGGGTTCGCCCGCGTCCCTTGATTAATCTGCAATGTGCCCTCGGTAATATCTGCAAGCAGGCTGGACTGATCTTCAGCCAGCAAATCCACAGCCGACATTGCGAAAGATTTAACGGCCTGCAGATTTGTCAGATAGGCAGAGACAAGCGCTTCATCCATGCCGCCTTCATCCGCGCCCGGTTGTGGCCCGGCTTGGCGAAAATTCAGCTCAACCAAGCTATGCCCTCTCCCAACAGGAACCAATACGTCCTGCAATTTCGAGATGTCTGCCTCTAACGCTATTTTACACCTGCGTTCGCCGTCGATGCTGACACTTAGAGATTGGTCTTCTAATGCATTGCGCAATGAAATCATTAGCAGTGACGTATCGGCAATGAGCGCAACAAGCTGGTTCTGTCCCAACCATCTGCCAAACCCATCCCCTTCGACAATAGATTTTTCAACCTGATGCTGGCCACGGTCGAGAAGACGCGCATTGTCCGCGATACGTCTATTACCGTCCGGCAAAGATCGGTTGCGGCGATGAAACTCGCGCATGCCTTCTCGCTCTGAAGCGCCCGCACCGACATAAATACGCATCCATTCAGCATCCAGCCGGTTCAGGTTTTGCGCTGAAAATCCGCCGGAATAATAACGGCAAAGCGGGAACAACAAGTTATATATATCCGCACCATCCATCACCGCCTTTAAAAATAAGTCATGGTCGGCCGCGATCTGGTAAGACAGATCATAGGCTTTGCCTTTGATATAGGATTTAGAATAATAAGTTGCTTGATGGCCCGGCATTGCGCCAAGGCAATCTGACAAGCGATTATCTTTTAAAGCTTTCAACAGTGTCGCAGGCGCGGCCGGCGTGTTGCGGATCTCACACCCGCGGCCCTTCACATAATCATAGGGACCAATCACGATATCTGGTTTACGGCCAGACTTGTCGAGCGAGGCGGCAATTTTTTGAAGCGTGGTGTCCTCAAAAAAAGTATCCTGCGCATTCATGAAGACGAAATAATCAAACGCAATATCTTCAAGCAATATGATTGCTTGGTTCATTGCGTCATAGACACCGGAATCCGTCACCGAAAAAAACTTGTCCTGCTCGCGGCCAAGCGTCTCAAACACCTCTGGCGTCGAATCCGTCGAGCCGCCATCCACGACGATATGCACAAAATCAGCTCCTGTCTGACCCTGTACACTTGCCATGGTTTGCGTCAAATTTTTGGCGTCATTATAGGTGACAGTTACAATTGCGAATTTCATTCGTGTACTCGGTTTTCCGTGAGCGATATCTGGCACATTTAAATGAGAAAGCCAATCGGGTATACTCACTCTATCACAGCAAGGCTTGAGCGCACATTTCTGGCCCATAGACCAACAATAACAGGCGCACGATTTTCCATATCATGTTCCCCTAGGGAAGGAATAAAAACGGCCAAAAACCGTATTACGAGCCCTATGCGCCATATTTCGCCTTTGTTTCGCCGCTGCGTCTCGCCGAAGCGGCCAAATCGGCAATAGGCACTTGGTTTTACGGCACAAATTGCACACCTCTTTGACTGTTGCACAATACACACGTCGCGCGACAATAGTGCGTGACCCGTCAAAAACCACGCCGTGAAACCTGTTGAAATCGTTCAGCCGTCATACAGTAGGGCTAAGCGTCTGTGATCTTACGAATACACAGGCAACGCAATGCTAGAGGAGGACCCACACTATGAAAGTATTTCTAAAATCGCGCCTGATCGCATCATGCGCCGTCGCAAGTCTAATCGTCGCCGTTCCAGCAATCGCTCAAGATGCTGAAACCGTTCCGGCTGAAGCTGAAGACTCCCGCACGCTAGAACGCGTTGTTGTGACCGGCTCATTCATTCGACGTCCGGACCAATCCTCGCTTGCCTCTCCAATCTCGGTTGTCGGTGCACCTGAAATTTCTGCTATTGGCGCCCAAAGTATTGCCGATATTACCCAAACACTGACCATCAATACCGGCGCACAGAACAATCCGGATGCGTTCACTCAGGGCGGCACAACCGGAACAGCAAACATCAACCTGCGCGGCCTTGGGCTTCAGTCCACTTTGGTTTTGACCAATGGCAAGCGCAACGTGCTGAATGCCTCCCAGACAAATGATGGCATCAGCTTTGTTGATACGAATTCTCTGGTTCCACTTATCGCGATTGACCGCCTTGAGATTTTGAAAGACGGCGCGTCAGCCCTTTACGGTTCAGACGCTGTTGCCGGCGTTGCGAACTTCATCACTGTTACCGACTATGATGGCATCAAGCTCTCTGGCGACTATCAATTCCATACGCCCGGCGGACAAGACCAAAGCGAATTCCGCATTGAAGGGCTTGTCGGCAAAACCTTTAATCGCGGGTCAGCTCTGCTAGCAGCCAGTTATTATGATCGCAGCGCCCTGACAACAGAAGAGCGACGCCTCAGCGTACCATTTGCTCAGGATGTGTCTGCGCTTGGTAACCCCGGCGCATTCTTTATCGGTGCAACGCCCGTTATCGACCCGGGCTGCGCCGCGAACGGTGGCAATCCATTGCTCCTTGCCCCTCCTGGCGCTTTCCCTGGTGGTCTGGATGTTGGTCTCTGCCAGTTTGACTTTGGC
>CAZXTI010000030.1:9002-11469 GCA_964643565.1 uncultured Hyphomonas sp.
CTTTCATATACACGCGCCCAGAATGATTTTCAGAATGCAACTGAAGACACTGTGACAACGCGGTTCCAATGTGCCTTGCTGGGTATACAAGGAACGGATGGAGCGAACCTATCAGCGGGCGGCGCCCAAAATTGTCAGAGCTTTGTCGGTTTTGATGGTGTGATCCCGACCGGGTTCTTTAACCCGTTCTCAACCTCTTTCTCAACATCGCCCAATAGTCAGGAAATTCTCGACTTCATCATTGAAGAACAGGTTGCAGACAACCGGTCCCAGATTGACGTTGTTGATCTGGTTGTCGGAACCGATGTCTATGACCTTCCAGCTGGACCAGTCGCCATTGCTGTTGGCGCGCAGTATCGCAATGATAGCTTACGCTCTGACTTCGATGATATTGCAAACGCTGACGGGTTTGGCTTTTTGATTGGCAGCGGAGACTTTAGCGGATCGATTGATGTTTATGCACTTTTTGCTGAAGTCAACGTACCGGTTTTGTCATGGATCGATCTGAACGCAGCCGTTCGCTACGAAGACTTTGGCGGCTCGGTTGGCTCAACTGTTGACCCGAAGGTCTCTCTTCTTATCCGTCCGTTTGATGGACTGTCCCTACGCGGCACCTATTCAACCTCTTTCCGTGCCCCAACGACTTTCCAACAGTTTGGACAAAGCACATCTTTGAACAATGTCGTTGATCCGGTCACTGGCGGTGGTACTTTTGCGGGTGTTCGCGCCTTTGGCACCGAGGACCTTGATCCTGAAACGTCACGCGCGTTCACGGCTGGGTTCACCTTCGTGCAGAACAATTTCACCTTCAACTTTGATTATTATGACTTCTCTTTTGAAGATGCACTTACGATCAATTCCTTCCAGGCACTGGTCAATGCAAATTCAACAGACACGCGGATCTTTGAAAACGGTATTGCAACACAAGCCTGTGTCGCAGAATTCACGATCGTTTGCCGCGCGGCTGACCCGATTGCCGGGACCATCACGCAAGTGAACACCGAGTTTGTGAACGCCGACTCCATTGATACGTCGGGTATCGATTATAGCTTCCGCTATGATTATGATGCTGGTCAGTGGGGCGTTTTCACGCCAAGCTTTGAGGGCACATTCATTATCGATTATGATATTGTTGACCCTTCCGCAGGCGCAATCATTGGTGCAGGCAGCCGTAACTTCACAAATATTGGCTCACCAACGCCGGAATCACGCTGGAATGCAGGGATCGGATATTCCAATGGACCGGTCTTCGCTAACTTCTTCGCACGTCGTATCGGCGGCTTTGAGGACGATCAGAACGGTGTGGATGTTGCAGGTCAAACACGCTTCGACATTCAAGGCGGCATAGATGTCTCCCAGTGGATTGGCTTTACCGATAGCTCTATCCTCACTGTTCAGGTCAGCAATTTGACCGATGAAGAGCCGCCATTCGTTGCAACTGGCGGCGGCTTTGAAAGCCGTGTTGCGGATCCACGTGGGCGTCTTGTCCGCTTCGGTATCCGGACTGAATTCTAAACAACCCACAGTTTTCAAACACATGACCCTTGGCCTTTCTGGCCAAGGGTTTTCTTTTCAAAGACAGATAATTTAACGCACCAGCTGAGCGCCCCATAAATAAGCAATAGACATAAACGCAAAGCGCATTTACACCGCATGAATTGCTATAAATTTATGCACCCGATATGGTGATTTAAATCGGCAAAGCATCTGAAGAGGTATCCCGTGCAGCTCTTAAAAAATCTCTCACAAGTTCATCCCTTGATGTTAGAGCATCGCAAAACAAATGGCAGTTTATGTGAGAAATTACTCTCGAAAATATACACGCTGCACCTAAAGCCCGGTGACACATTCATTGATGTCGGCTCCAGAGTTGGACACCATTTATTTCCTATGGCGCGGATCGTCGGCGCGCAGGGGCATGGTTTGGGGGTCGAAGCGAACCCATATATGTCAAAGGACCTCGTCAAAAGAATAGAGGACGATAATAATTTTAGCCATTTAAGCATCGCCGCCGTCGCCGCTGGTGAAGCGAAGGGCGAGGCAAGCTTTTACGTGATGCGGAAATTTACAGGCTGGTCATCCCTTTACGCGCAACACGTGCACCCTAACGAGCCCGACCAGCCGGAAGAAGTCCAAGTCAATATCGAAACGCTTGATGACATTTACAAATCTTTGGGCTGGTCATCCTGTGATTTTATCAAGCTGGATATTGAGCACGCAGAATTCCCGGCCATCAAAGGGGGCAAAAATCTAATATCAACGCATCGCCCATTGATGGTTTTCGAAAATAGTCCGAAGGCTGCAGCTAAGTTAAATTCTTATACGTCTGCAGACTTTTTTGGTTATTTTGAATCAATCGATTACGCGATCACCGATATCTTCTTTAACGAATTCAACGAAACGCGCTGGCACAATGAAACGCCGCTACCGTCATATTATGTTGCAAGCCCTAAAGAAGCCAATCTGA
>CAZXTI010000031.1:0-11372 GCA_964643565.1 uncultured Hyphomonas sp.
CACCAATGGTTCGGCCACCAGATCGTTCCGGCCAACGTGGAAGGCTTTAATGTCTTGTCTGAAGGTCTGACCGAAAACGCCGCCATGACCGCCTATGAAAGAACCTATGGCTGGCAGAAAGCGCGCCGCATTCTGGAAAACCGCTCCATTCAGCAGTACCTGACAGGACGCACACTCGACAGCGCCAAGGAACCACCACTGGCAACCGCTGGCGGCAATCAGCAATATATCATCTACTCAAAAGCAAGCTGGGTCTTCTGGGGCCTGAAGCAATATATCGGCGAAGATGAAATGCAGGGCGCTATACGCAACCTACTCGCCGACTATGGCGGCACAGGATCACCCTATCCCACCACAATCGAATTGATTGACCATCTACGCCTCGCCGCCGGGCCAGACTATCAACAGCTCATCACAGACTATTTTGAGCGCCTGACCTTCTGGGACATGGAATTCGACAGCGGCGAAACACAGCTCAGCAAAACCGCCTCAGGCAAATATAAAGTCGATGTCGCCATCAAACTCGACAAGCAGATCGCGTCCAGCGAAACCGGCAGAGCCGTCTCCATACTGGAAGACGAATATGCAAAGCCTGAAGACGCCGAAGACGATAGCGATGCAAAAGGCGACTTGATCCGCAAGGCAGAGGCCCTCAATGAATGGATTGAAATTGGCTTCTACGAAAACGACCCAGACGACACACTCGGCGATGAGTGGATCAAGCTGGAGCGCGTCCACATCACCGAGCCAGAGGTAAAGCTCAGCTTCGAACTGGACGCAAAGCCGTCCTATGTCGTGCTGGACCCGCGCCGCCTTCTGATCGAACGCAATGTCGACGACAATGAAATCGAGCTTACCCTCCCTGACGAAAGCTGACGCTATCCACAGGTATAAGATTCTCCTGTGCGCTGTTTGGAACGGTTGCGTAACGAATGTAAATACCCTCAAGACGCGAACATAAGTTTGAGGTATAGCCTTAAATTATGGCTGATGATCTTACGACCCCGGCGCGCGATGCGCAGCTCACCCCGCCAAACAATATGGCGGCAGAAGCGGCTATTCTTGGCGCGATCCTGTTTGACAATAATGCGTTCCAACGCGTCGCAGACCTTCTAAAGCCGATAGATTTCTACGCCCCTGCGCACCAAGTCGTTTATGCCACCGCGCAGGACATGATCCTTCAGGGCCGCGTCGCTGACGGTGTCACATTACGCGAACATTTCGAGAAGCATGATCAGCTCGCCGAAATTGGCGGTGCCACGTATCTCGTTGAACTGCTCGACAGCGCCGCCTTTGGTCCGGAGATTGGCGACTATGCGCGCATGATCCGCGATCTGGCCGTACGCCGCGAATTGATCAATCTTGGCGCCTCGATGCAGTCCAAAGCCCTAACGCCGGAAGACGGCGAAGACGGGTCACGCCAAATCGAACTCGCTGAGCGCAGCCTGTTTGACCTTGCAGAGCGCGGCTCGACCGGGCGCGGCTTTACCAGTTTTGGCGAAGCCATTATCGAATCCCTGCAAATGGCCGAAGCAGCCTTCCAGCGCGAGGGGAAAATTGCCGGTATTGCGACCCATTTGGACGATCTGGACCATAAGCTCGGCGGAATGCACAGCTCAGACCTGATTATTCTGGCCGGCCGCCCGTCTATGGGTAAAACCTCACTCGCCACCAATATTGCCTACAATGCCGCCGCAGCCTGTCGGCGCGAAACACAAGAAGACGGCTCCAAGAAGACCGTCAACGGCGCAGTCGTCGGCTTCTTCTCATTGGAAATGTCATCTGAACAACTCGCCACACGTATCTTGGCAGAACGCACAGGCATCATGTCCCACCGCATCCGTCAGGGTGACCTCGAAAAGCAGGACTTTGAAAAACTACGCGAAGCCACCGAGGAGCTGCAAAACCTGCCGCTCTATATTGACGACCAGGGCGGGCTATCAATCAGCCAGGTCGCTGCGCGCGCACGCCGCCTGCAGCGCTCGGTTGGCCTTGACCTCATCGTACTCGACTATCTCCAACTTCTCGTTGGCTCAGGCAAGAATAGCGGAAACCGCGTACAGGAAATCACCGAGATTTCAATGGGGCTGAAAACCCTCGCCAAGGAACTGAACGTCCCGGTGCTCGCTTTGTCACAGCTCTCCCGGCAAGTCGAACAGCGCGAAGATAAACGCCCGCAACTCTCTGACCTGCGCGAGTCCGGTTCCATCGAGCAAGACGCAGATGTCGTCGCCTTCGTTTACCGCGAATCCTATTATCTGGAGCGCGCCGAACCGCAAAACGACCCGAACGATCCACATTCAGCCGAGAAATGGAACCGCTGGAAAGACCGCTGCGAGGAAGTCCACGGCACCGCTGAGGTCATTATCGGCAAGCAGCGCCACGGCCCGATCGGCAAAGTCACCCTCGCCTTCAACGCGAACATTACACGTTTTGGAAATCTGGAAAAATCGTATCAGAACAATGAAGACGAGTTTTAGTCCATTACACAAAATTGTCGGTTTGCATGCTGACACGCGGTGCAAAACCCCTTAATCAGATTGCCATGCACACACAGCCGCGCGCCACAATCGAGCTTTCCAATATTGCCAGCAACTGGAAGAGCCTCGCATCTATGCCGGGCGCGAAGGAGGTTGGTGCTGTCGTCAAAGCAAATGCCTATGGCCTACACGCCGCGCGCGTCTGCAAAACCCTAAAAGATGCCGGTTGCAAAACCTTCTTTACGGCAACCATGACCGAAGGCGCCGAAGTGCGCGCCATTGTCGGCCCGGAGCCGGACATCATCATCTTTCACGGCATCACCGACGCTGAAGTGGACCTTGCCAAAACCCACAAGCTTCGACCCGTCCTAAACACGCTCCATCAATTGCGCACATGGCGCATGCATGGCCTCAGAGAAACCGGCCCAGCCATCCTCCACTTCGACACAGGCATGAACCGTCTCGGCCTGCGCCATGAAGATGTGCCAGCCGTCAAGGAAATGCTCGACGGGCGGGAAGTCGGTATCGTCATGTCGCACCTGTCCTGCGCCGATGAGACGGACAATCCTTGCAATGCAGCCCAGCGCGAGAGCTTTCTGGAGCTTGCCGCCCACTGGCCAGATGCACGCAAATCCCTCGCCAATTCAGCCGCGATGGCGCTTGGGGCCGATTACATGTTCGACCTCACCCGCCCCGGCATCGCCCTTTATGGCGGCGGCGTCCCAATCAATGCAGACATCACCAGTGTGCTGACCCTTGAAGCGCCAATCCTCTCAGTCTTCATGGCCCCCAAAGGCGCAAGCACAGGCTATGGCGCAACACGCCGTTTCGGACGCACACGCCGCCTCGCCACGGTCGCCCTTGGCTATGCGGACGGATTTCCGCGCACCTCATCAAATAATGGTTTCGGTTTCATCGCCGGTGAGCGCTGCAAAATCGTTGGCCGCGTCTCGATGGATCTGCTCACCCTTGATGTCACCGACCTGGCATGCATGATCGCGCCGGGCATGATGGTTGAGCTTATCGGTCCAAATGCTGATCTTGAAGCACAGGCCGATGAAGCCAGCACGCTCGGCTATGAACTTCTCACCGGCCTTGGCAAACGTATCGAGTTTAACTGGAATGACTAATCAAACTGAACACACACCGGCGCTTTTAAAGCCCTTCCAATGGATCGGCGCAGGCGTGCTCGGCCTGTTCAGTGAAATCGGCCGCCTTGCCATCTTTTCCGGTAGCGTCATCGCAGCCGCTTTTACGCCGCGCTGGTATCCGGCTGAAATCCTCCGCCAGATGGTGCGCATCGGCTTTTACTCCCTCCCCGTCGTTGGCCTCGCTGCCGTCTTCATTGGCGCAGCCCTCGCGCTCAACATCTATGTCGGCGGCGCGCGCTTCAATGCGGAACAATTTGTCCCGACAATTGTTGTCCTCGGCATCACACGCGAACTCGGCCCCGTCATCACAGGGCTCATGCTCGCCGGGCGCGTCTCTGCCGGCATCGCAGCCGAAGTCGGCGCTATGCGTGTCACCGAACAGATCGACGCCCTGACAACCCTCTCAGCCGATCCCAAGCGCTACCTCTATGCACCCCGCTTCATCGCAGCCGTCCTAACCCTACCATTGCTCGTCATCATCGCTGACATTATCGGCGTCGCGGGCGGCTGGCTCGTCAGCGTCGGTAGCCTCGACTTCGACAACATCACCTATCTGCGCAACACAATGGACTTCCTTACCACCGAAGATGTTGTGGCAGGTCTCATCAAAGCCGCCGTCTTCGGCGCGGTGATTGCGATTATGGGCTGTTATCAGGGCGACCGCTCCAGCGCAGGCGCAACCGGCGTCGGGCGCGCAGCAACCCTCTCAATGGTTGGCGCGGCCGTGCTCGTCCTCGCCTTCAACTATATCCTCTCAACCATCTTTGTGGGGATTGGCCTATGAGCGAAGCAATCCTCAAACTCTCCGGCGTCGAAAAAAGCTTTGCCACCAACCATGTCCTGCGCGGCGTCGATTTGGATGTTGCGCCCGGTAAGTCACTCGTCGTGATCGGCGGGTCCGGATCTGGCAAATCGGTCATGCTGAAAAACGCCCTCGGCCTGATGACCCCGGACAAGGGCAAAGTCTATTTCGACGGCACAGATGTCACCAAGGCCAGCGGCAAGACACGCGAAGCCATGCGCGCCCGTATCGGCATGCTGTTCCAGTCCGCCGCCCTGTTCGACAGTCTCACCGTCTGGGAAAATGTCGCCTTCCGCCTGATCCATGCCGAGCGCATGAACCGCAAGACCGCCAAAGAGCGCGCGATTGAAACACTGCGCAAAGTCCGCCTTGGCCCGGATGTCGCCAATCTGCGCCCAGCAGAAATTTCAGGCGGCATGCAAAAGCGCGTCGGCCTCGCCCGCGCCATCATCGCCAAGCCTGATCTGATCTTCTTCGACGAACCAACCACTGGCCTCGACCCGATTACAGCCGACGCCATCAATGACCTCATCCTTGAGCAAGTCAAAGCCCTCGGCGCGGCCACCATCTCCATCACGCATGACATGCCCTCGGCGCGCAAAATCGCCGACGAAATCGCCATGTTGTTCGAAGGCAAAATCATCTGGCGCGGCCCCGTCAGCGACATCGACCAATCCGGCAGCGCCCATGTCGAACAATTCGTAAAAGGCCTCGCCGAAGGCCCTATACAGCCGGGCTTCTAATCCCGGCACGCACCGCCTTGTGGATAAAACTTTGGATAGCGCGTGAATTTTATCTGAAAATGTTCTGGACAAACCTTTTTGTTCCCATTATGTTCCAGACATGTGTTCTTCATTTGTTTACATCGTCGCAACTGGTAAAAATGGTCAAATCCATACCGGTTTAACCTCTAATCTCGTTCAACGTGTCTGGCAGCATCGCTCTGGCCAATTGGACGCCACGGGTGTCCCGGCGGGCTGCGCACAACTCGTTTGGTACGAAGCCTTCGACAATCGCGCTGACGCGGTCGCCCGGCTGGAAAAAATGGCGCGCTGGCCGCAAGCATGGCTCACCCGTCAGATCGAAGATAGTAACCCTGACTGGGCAAACCTTTGGGCCGACCTGGAAGACCAGCCTCATATTGAGGTCAGCCCGTCTTATACCTACGTCAGAACCCGCACAGATACGGCCTACCCCGTCATCCGACCTATCCAGAAAGTCGCCTGACACACCCGCTCAGCTCGCCCTGATCTGCGCATCCAACCCGCTACTCACAGAAAATGTTGCGGGCCGACTTTGGGAAGCCCGCTGAATCCCTATAGAGGTGTCCCATGGCGAAAACCGCAACGATACAATATGCCTGCCAATCCTGCGGCGAGCTTCATTCCAAATGGTCTGGGCGCTGCTCGGGCTGCGGGGAATGGAACACGCTGGTTGAAGAATCCGGTGCCAGCGCACCCGGCGGACTGAAAGCGCCAAAGTCCGGCAGCAAAAAATCCCCCAAAGCCCAATTTACCGCGCTCAACGGCGAGCAAGACCCACCCCAACGCATTGTCATGGGCGTGGACGAATTAGACCGCGTCTTCGGCGGCGGCATCGTGCCAAATTCAGCTACCCTCATCGGCGGCGACCCCGGCATCGGCAAATCCACCCTTCTTTTGCAAGTCGCCGCCCGGCTCGCCCGCAATGGCCTCAACGTCGTCTATGTCTCTGGCGAGGAAGCCCCCGCCCAAATCCAGGACCGCGCCCGCCGCCTGAAAGTCGCCGAAAGCCCCGTCCAACTCGCCGCCGAAACAGATCTACGCAAAGTCATCGCCGCGCTGAAAGCCAGCAAGCCCGATTTCGTCGTCATCGACTCCATCCAAACCATGTGGTCAGACAGCCTCGAAGCTGCGCCCGGCTCCGTCGGACAGGTACGCGCCTGCGCCCAAGAGCTAACACGCTGGGCCAAAACCTCCGGCGCGGCGCTCGTCTTGGTCGGCCACGTCACGAAAGAGGGCCAAATCGCTGGCCCGCGCGTCGTCGAGCATATGGTCGACACCGTGTTCTATTTCGAGGGCGAGCGGGGCCACCAATTCCGTATCTTACGCGCCGTAAAAAACAGGTTTGGCCCAACCGACGAGATCGGCATTTTCGAGATGAGCCAATATGGCCTCGCGCCCGCGCCAGAACCCTCCTCCCTTTTCTTGTCTTCTGATGGCGACCATGCCGGGGGCGCCGCCGTATTTGCCGCGATGGAAGGCTCACGGCCCGTTCTCGCCGAAATTCAGGCGCTCGCCTCGGTCTCTGCTTATGGCACCCCCCGCCGCTCAGTCGTCGGTTGGGAAGGAAGCCGCCTTGCAATGCTTTTGGCCGTTCTGGAGACACGCTGCGGTGTGAGTTTAGCCGGGCGCGATGTCTATTTATCGGTCGCGGGCGGCTACCGATTGGGAGAACCTGCAGGTGATCTGGCCGCCGCCGCAGCACTTCTATCCTCCATTGCTGACGCCCCAACGCCGGAAAAATCCATATTCTTCGGTGAAATCGCGCTGTCTGGTGCGATTCGCCCAATATCTCGTGCTGAGCAGCGTTTGAAGGAGGCCGCACGGCTTGGATTTGAGCGTGCTTATGTGCCAGAAGGCAGCGTATCTTCAGTCGAAGGGTTGACGATCGTGCCAGTAAAGCGTCTTAACAACTTAGTAGATCTCCTCGCACCGGAACTTGCCGATGATTGACGCACTGACAGGGTCCATGACCGTCTTTGACCTTTTGGTCATTGTCGTCGTACTCCTGTCAGCTCTTATCGGTCTCGCCCGCGGATTTCTGCGCGAACTTGCAACCATTGCCGCAATCTTTTTCGCCAGTATCGCTGCCTATTTCGGCCGGCTCTACTTCCGCGAATCCGTTGACAACATGCTGCCCGATACGACACCCGCTTACTACGCGGACTGTATTATCATCGCGCTCGCTTTCATCGTGACCTATCTCATTGTGCGCACCCTCGGCGGGCAATTCTCCAAACTTGTGCAAGGTACCGGAGACATCACAATTGTTGACCGGCTCGCGGGCCTGTTTTTTGGCGTCGCGCGCGGGATGGCAGTCCCCTTCTTGCTCGCATGGCTAATTCTCAATATCGCTCCGGCCAATGCCGTTCCAGATATTATTGCAAAATCGGCAACCTATCCCTTTTTTGAACGGGCAGCGGGCGCTATTGATGTGAATGCAACAGACATCGTCGATCAGGTCGACGAATATATTGAAACCCCCGACGAACCCGTTTCGGACGAATAGACGCAAAACAAAGCTCGAAGGACACAAAATGTTTTGGGATCATGACGATGATAAACTTCGAGAAGAATGCGGGGTCTTCGGGATCTACGGCCACCCCGAAGCTTCAATCCTAACAGCCCTCGGCCTCCACGCGCTGCAACATCGCGGCCAAGAAGCCTGCGGTATCGCCACCTTCGACAAGACAGCCTTCCATACAGAAAAGCATCTTGGCCTCGTTGGTGAGAATTTTGTCGGCGAAGATATGCCCAAGCGCCTGCCGGGTCATTCCGCGATCGGTCACAATCGCTACTCCACCCAAGGCAAGCCGGGCATCCGCAATGTGCAGCCCATCTTCGCAGACCTTTCCGGCGGCGGATGCGCAATCGCCCACAATGGCAACCTCACCAATGCGCGCAAGCTTCGCCAAGACCTCGTCCAAAGCGGCGCAATTTTCCAAACCACAATGGACACCGAAGTCGCGCTTCAGCTCATCGCCAAAAGCACTGAGGGGCAATTCACAAACCGCCTCATCGATGCCATTGGACAAATTGAAGGCGGTTTTGCCTTCGTCTTGCTGACAGGCAAGAAACTCATCGGCGCGCGAGACCCAATCGGACTGCGCCCGCTTGTTCTCGGCAAATTGGGCAATGCCTATGTACTCGCTTCTGAAACCTGCGCCTTCGATATTATCGGCGCAGAATTCGTGCGCGAAATTGAAAATGGCGAAATCGTTGTCATCACCGAAGACGGAATCGAATCCATTACACCTTTTGCGCCGCGCCCTGCGCGCCCTTGCGTGTTTGAATATGTCTACTTCTCCCGCCCGGACTCAATCGTACAAGGACAAAGCGTTTATGACGTCCGCCGCCGCATGGGAAAAATCCTTGCTGAGGAAAGCGGCATCGAAGCAGATGTGATTGTCCCGGTTCCAGATGGCGGTATTCCAGCCGCAATTGGCTTTAGCAAAGCATCCGGCATCCCGTTTGAACAAGGCATTATCCGCAGCCACTATATCGGGCGAACCTTCATTCAGCCGACACAATCCCGCCGCTCGCGTTCTGTCTCACGCAAGCACGCAGCGAACAAAGCCGTCCTCGATGGCAAGCGCGTCGTCCTGATTGACGACTCGATTGTGCGCGGCACAACATCAGAAAAAATTGTCCAAATGGTGCGCAATGCCGGGGCAAAAGAGATCCATTTCCGCTCCGCCAGTCCGCCCATCAGACATCCAGACTTTTACGGCATCGACATGCCGTCAAAAGAAGAGCTACTCGCCTCACGCATGGATATTGAGGCCATGACCAAAAGGCTTGGCGTCGACACCCTCGCCTACCTGTCAGTTGACGGACTATATAAAGCCATCAATGGCCGGGGCCGCGATAATGACGCTCCATCCTATGCCGACCATTGCTTTACTGGCGACTACCCAACCCCTCTTACAGATCATGAAAGCGCTGAAAGCTCCAAAGACTATCAGCTCTCTCTCTTGCTCGATTAACAGAAACGATAATGACAGAAAAACGCATTGTCCTGGTTACAGGCGCCTCGCGCGGAATTGGCCGCGCCGCAGCCACGCAGCTCGCGGAAAACGGTGCCCATGTCGTCGCCTTAGCCCGCTCCAAAGTCGCGCTTGAGGAGCTTGGCGAAGTCGTGCTGAGCAATGGCGGCGAGGCAACGCTCGTCCCGCTTGATCTGCAAGATGCCGACGGTATCGACCGGCTTGGCGCAGCCCTTTTAAACAAATTCGGCCGTCTCGATGGCTGGCTTGCAAATGCAGCCATTCTTGGCACGATCGGCCCATTATCAACGGTTGGCCCGCGCAGCTTTGCAAACACGATCGACATCAATCTAACGGCCAATTGGCGCCTAATTCGCGCTTTAACCCCGGCTTTGCAGGTTTCAGAGGCCCCGCGCATCGCATTTGTCACCTCCAGCGTCGCCCGCAAGCCGCAAGCCTTCTGGGGACCATATCAAGCCGCGAAAGCCGGTCTGGAGACGCTCGCGCTTGGCTGGGCGGATGAGACAGAAGCGATGGGCTTCAAGATCAATATATTCGACCCCGGCGGCACACGCACGGCGATGCGCGCAGAAGCCAAGCCGGGCGAAGACCCGCTCACCCTGCCCACGCCAGCCGAAGTTGCTGCCAAACTGGTCCCGCTGCTCGATGTCTCAGAAGAGCGCACAGGCGTGCTCATACGTGCGCGGGATCTACCAAGCGTCGACGTGGACGACGTGGAAGCAGAAACGCCGCCTAGCCCCCCAGCATAGCGCGCGACGCCGACTAGGGCATCGCATCACCTGCATCTAACCGCCCATGCAATATTTCAAAATAGCTTTTTGCGCATGCAGACGGTTTTCTGCCGCCTCAAAAACAAGTGACGCCGGACCATCAATCACTTCCGCATCAACTTCTTCATCCCGGTGCGCTGGCAGGCAATGCAAGAACACCGCTTTGGGGTTTGCCAAATCCATCAACTCAACCGTGACAGCATAATCTTCCAGATCCTGCAGCCGTTCGGTCGCATCCTTGTCGCCCATTGAAACGAACGTATCTGTAATGACAACATCTGCACCGTCAACAGCTTCTTCCGCGCTCTCATAAACTGAGACATCCGCGCCAAGCTGCAGGGCCATCTCGACCTCTTCTTCGTCCGGTGCATATCGAAACGGCGTACCGATGCTGAGCGAAAATCCAAACTTCGCCGCCGCATGAATATAACTGGCACACACATTATTGCCGTCGCCAACCCATGCGATGCGCGTATCCTTCAGCGTCAGCCCATGCTCTTCCAGCGTCATCAAATCCGCCATAATCTGGCAAGGGTGAGATCTGTCAGTTAGTCCATTGATAACCGGAACAGATGCAGCCTCTGAAAACATCTCGACATCTGCATGATGATTTGCGCGGATCATCACAGCATCAACATAACCAGAAAGAACAATGGCCGTGTCATCAACTGTCTCGCCCCGGCCAAGCTGCATATCATTTGCCGTCGCCGTGATCGATGAACCACCAAGTTGACGCATCGCCATATCAAAGCTGAAACGTGTCCGGGTCGAGCTCTTCTCGAAAATCATTGCCAATGTGCGCCCCGCCAAGGGTGCGCCATCATCCACACGGCCCTTCGACCAACCAGCGCGCGCCAGCTTGGTCGCTTTGGCATCGTCCAAAATTGCGCGCAAATCATCCGGCTCAATTTGCCAAATATCCAGAAAATGCTTTAAGGCCATGATCTATTGCTTCCCCAAAATATCACCCATATCAGGTGCCCAGCGACTACATCGCACTCAACGCATCATCGATAATACTGATCGCTTCGCGAACATCCTCTGGCGTAATAATCAGCGGCGGTGCAAGCCGCAGGACATTATTGCCTGCAACCCCAACAAGTAGCTTTCGGTCGCGCAATATGCCTTGAAGCGGTTTGGGTGCCTCTTTCATTTTTAAGCCACACAATAATCCTTTGCCCGTAATACCTTCCACCTTGTCAGGGTGGCGGTCTTCCAGAGATTTAAGCCCTTGTGTAAGCACGCTCGAAATTTCGCGCACAGAAGCCAGAAAATCATCATCTGAGAGAATATCCCAAACGACATTGCCCACAGCCATCGCCAATGGGTTGCCGCCATATGTTGAGCCATGTGAACCGGGCTGCATTGGCGCGCCGACAGCCTCAGTCATTAAGCAGGCAC
>CAZXTI010000032.1:0-11322 GCA_964643565.1 uncultured Hyphomonas sp.
TTATATAGGGACGTATATGTTGAGGATGTATTCAGATGTGTATCACATTTCTGTTAGGATCAGGCTTCCTGTAAAAGCACGCGCAAACGGTTTAACCGGGCCAAACCCGCCCTTGCCTCAAACAGCGGAGCAGACCATAGTCGCCAATGTGAACAAAGCAGCAACTTTTTACCTTTGGTTAACCCTCAATGCGCATAGCTAGAGCCATGACAGAGACCATTCGAATCCTCGGCATTGATCCGGGCCTTCGCCATACGGGCTGGGGCATTGTCGATGTGACCGGGCCGCGCCTTGCCCATGTCGCGCATGGCGTGATCAAAGCGCCCACCGATGACCCGCTTGGCAAACGCCTCGCTTTTATCTTTTCCGCCGTCTCCGGCCTCGTGATCGAACACAAGCCAGACTATGCGGGCGTTGAAGAAACGCTCGTGAATGTCAACGCACGCGCCGCGCTAAAGCTTGGCCAAGCCAGAGGCGCCGCGATGACCGCCCTTGCCCGCGAAGGTCTCGATATTGGCGAATATGCCCCGCGCAAGATCAAGCTCTCGGTCGTTGGCACGGGCGCAGCCGACAAGAAGCAGGTCCAGTTCATGGTTGCCCGCCTCCTGCCGCGCGCCGGAAAAATGAGCGAAGACGCCGCTGATGCCCTCGCATGCGCTATTTGCGCTGCCCACCATAAGCCGAAGCATGGAGTGGCCGCATGATTATCGGACGCCTGACAGGCACGATCGCAGCGGTTGGCGCTGACCATGTGCTGATCGATGTGAACGGTGTTGGTTATGTCGCCCAAGCTGGCAGCCGTCTCCTCTCCAAAGTTGCCGCCGGTGAAGAGGCCACCTTGCACATTGAAACCAAAGTCACCGAAAGCGCGATCACGCTTTATGCCTTCGCCACGGATGATGAGCGGGCATGGTTTGTTCGCCTGCAAGATGTTCACGGCGTGGCGGGCAAGGCAGCCAATGCCATTCTGGACGCGATCTCCCCTGCCGAGCTGATGGATGCCATCGCGCTTGGCGACACGGCCACGGTGCAACGCGCTAAAGGTGTCGGGAAGAAACTCGCTGAGCGCGTCATTGGAGAGCTTGCCGGAAAGCCGCCGCCCATCGGCCGGTTTGCGAGTGCGTTTAAAGCTGACCCGTCCGCGAGCGCAGGCGCAGCCATGGCTGAAACGGCAAGCCTTGCCACAGGCGCGCGGGGCGACGCTGTCTCTGCCCTGATTAATCTTGGCTATGCCCATTCAGATGCGGCCCGCGCGGTTGCCTCTGCTGCCAAAAACGCAGACGCCGATAATGCGAGCGCGCTGATTAAAGCGGCGCTGAAGGAGCTGGCGGCGTGACGCGCGAAGACCTCCCTACCAATCCAGAACGCACACCTGCCGATGCGCTTGACCGTGCGCTGCGGCCGCAAACATTTGATGATTATATCGGACAGGAAAAAGCCAAAGAGAATTTGAAAGTCTATGTCGAGGCGGCACGCGGGCGCGGTGAGGCGCTTGACCATGTCTTGCTGTTCGGCCCGCCGGGGCTTGGCAAAACCACGCTGGCGCAAATCCTTGCGCGTGAGGCTGGCGTTGGCTTTCGCGCGACATCCGGCCCGGTGATCGCCAAGGCCGGAGACCTGGCCGCGATCCTGACCAATCTGGAAGAAAACGATGTCTTGTTTATTGACGAGATTCACCGCCTGCCCGCCGTGGTCGAGGAAATTCTTTATCCAGCGATGGAGGACTATAAGCTTGATCTGGTGATCGGCGAAGGCCCCTCGGCCCGCTCGGTCCAGCTAGAGCTTGCGCCCTTCACACTTGTCGGCGCGACGACGCGGGCGGGCCTATTGGCGACGCCTTTGCGCGACCGCTTCGGCATTCCGCTGCGCCTGCAATTCTACAGCCCGAAAGAACTTTCGCGCATCACACTCGCCGCAGGTATCAAGCTTGGCGCGAACATCACCGCAGACGGCGCACATGAAATTGCCAAACGCGCGCGCGGTACGCCTCGCATCGCGATCCGCTTAATGCGCCGTGTGCGGGACTTTGCCGAAGCTGAAGGCGCACCCATAGACCAAGCCGCTGCCCAGCGCGCGCTTGCCAGATTGGAAGTTGACGAAGACGGCCTCGACGCGCTCGACCGGCGCTATCTTGATGCGCTCGTGCGCACCTATGCGGGCGGGCCTGTTGGCGTGGAAACGCTGGCCGCCGCCCTCTCCGAAGCGCGCGATGCAGTCGAAGAAGTAATCGAGCCATACCTCATGCAAAAGGGGTACGTTGCCCGTACCCCTCGCGGACGCGTCGCCGCACCGCTTGCCTATGAACGTTTGGGGCTACCGGTGCCCGGCGGAGCGACTGAGCCGCTGTTTTAGAACCCCATTCTTAGTTCGCTCTACGTCCTTATTCATTACGCTCAAAAAACGTCAACCGGTCTTCCAAAGCTGCGATTTCCAGGCGGAATTTTGCAGCCAGTCTGTTCCCGACGGCGGTGATAATACTCAAACTGATCAGAACACAAACGAGTAAGATCCATACAGCGTCGCCAGATAATGTCGGAGACGAACTTGGGCCCATCACCTTGCCCGCGATGTAGCCGGCGCCGATAGCACCAACAAACAAAATAGGCAGGTAGACGGCTAAGACCCGCACAATAGCGAGATTATTCTTCGCCCGCCGTAAGGAGTACTGCAACTGCTCGAGCGGGGTGAGTATCGCGAAATCTGGACGGGCACGATGCATTCTAAAAATGCCCAAAGCGTAGACCAGGAACAGAACAGCGCTTAACAGCCCGCCTGTCCCATAAACGCCTGACCATTCCAGAAAGCCTGTTAGCGCTAATGACAGGGCATAAAAGCCATACAGGATCACCCGAAACCGCGCACCAAGCCTCTCCCCACGCTGAACATGTTGCATAATCATATCCATATCTATCTCTCCTTTTTCTGATTGCCATAGGTTTTCGAGGTCGAAATCTTTCATGTCGTCTTTCATTTTCTTCCTCCTAGATTCTCTTTCAATTTTGTTCTGGCGCGCGTCAGACGCACGGCGATATTGCCTTCGGTTAGGCCCAACGCCTCTGCGATCTCGCGGTTCGAAAACCCTTCCAGATGCAGCGAAACAATCTGTCTGTTTTGCAGCGGCAAGGCGCGCACAGCCTCCAACAAAACCCGCCGTTCGGACGATTTTTCCGCGAGCTGATCCGGGCGGGGCGCGGTATCGCTCATGCGTTCATCCAAAGCGCCAAGCGGCATTTTCACCGCTTTGCGCACATGGCTGATGCAGACATTGTGAGCAATACGCGCCACAAAAGTCTTCGCGCTCGCCTCCTCGCGAAACCCCGGCAAAGCGCGCCACAGCCCCATAAAGCTTTCCTGTACCAGCTCTTCAGCCAGTGCCGGGCGTGCCTCATAGGTCGATGCGATCCGGGAGACCATTGCCCCATAATCACTAATCCAGCGCTCAAAGCGTTTATGTCGTCCATCAGCCGTCATGTGGGAATAGTCGCAGGGATGGCAGAAACATTACACAAAAATAAGGATCTTGTTGTATTTTAGAAAAAACAGCCTTGATAAGAAAGTGGATTAGGTGGACCAGCCAGTTGCCGATAATTCCCTGCCCAAATGGGTGGACCCGTTAAATCGCCTGATCGGGATTGCGCTTCTTCTGACAGGCGGATTTTTTACGGCCATCATCGCCCAAACGGGCGCATTCTCCCGATATTATCCGTTCACGATATACCTTATTTTGAATGGCGGTATAATCTTGGCAACTTACTTACCCGCGTTAAAGTCAAAGCAAGCCCCGGTTCTTTTGGCGCTTTTGCGCCTACTGTTTTCAATATCACTGATTGGCATGGGTATCATTAATCTAGCCCTCGTGGCTAAGGCGATTATTAGTTATGAAATTGGATCCTCATGGTTAATATTGCTGGGGCTCGCCAGTCTCGCTCCAAACTTTATCGTCGGCTTCACGTCCCTAGCGCCAACAGAGCAAAGCGCCGAAGAAGAAGCACACCCTAACAACAGCCCCCGCCCAGATCAGCGTATTACCCCTTGGAGAATATTTGCGTCCCATGCGCAGCTAGCGTTCATCTTCTGCATTTATTGGGGGTGTGTGATCGCTCTTTTCGGGCTCGGTGTGCAAGTTTTTTATATTTTGGAACATATACTGTTTCTAGACGGACATCTGTCATGGGATGGACTCCGCCTCTTGCTACCGGAATTCATTCTTATCATTGCCCCTAGCGTCATTGCGATAACGGTTGTCTTGGGCAGCCTCTATATCGGGCTTGGCGTCTGGGCTGCTGGGCGGCATGCGCTGGCGATGCGCAAGAACCCGGAATTCGATCGAATGCTCAGCCAGAAAGAGCTCGACTATATTGAAGACAGCCGCGCCAAAACCAAAACTTATCTGGAAGCACAAAAATATCCCACAGGCTTTTCTACAGCCCATTATCTTGGCGGGTTTTTTGGGATGTTCCTTTCCATAGGCGCGATAAGCGCGCCAGCTTATATCATCGCAAAAACCTTCGGCGATGCGGCTTATTTTACGCGGACCAGCGGCGACATCGTCTATGACTATCAAGGGCATGGGTGGGGCGGCGCTATTTTTGGCGTCATCGCTGGACTTGCCGTATTCACCGCCCTGTTTCAATGGCTGGGAACACGCTATCCAGAGTTCGGGGTCTATATCCTCCGACAAAACAAGAATAGCAGCGTCACGGACCCTTTGGAAAAGGACAATTTCGCTGAGAAGATTTCACACTTCATTCGTACGGAACAGCTCAAACCGTATGTAGCGTTTGACCCCAAATCCTTCCTCATCATGATCGCGCGACAATATGAGCGGGCGATCTACGCAACGGCCCTCATTTTTCTGGGATTAACAGTGGTCTTTACCTATCTGGACATCCGATCATACCGGATACTTGGCGAGCATGGAATTCAGTATTCCCCTTATTTTTCATTGCGCACACAGCATGTTCCTTACACGGATATAGAAACCATTCAATTGTCTTGTTACACTTACCAAGAGGACAGCCGGACGCGCCTGAGCCTTGCTTACACGCTAGACCTGCCGACAGGTAAAAAGATCGGGTTATTTGATAGTAACATCTCGCAACAAGAATTGGATATTGCGCTTCAAATTGACGGAGAGCTGGACCCCGCTCATATTCGTTTTGAACGACAGGAAAGTCATGGGCTTCCATTTGCTAAAAAATCTTCTTTTCAGGACAATTGCGAGACGCTCGTCCGCGCTAAATATAAAGCGGAAAAGGCAGCGCATCTTATCAAGCTGCTCCGTCTGCAACCATAATCACCCTCAACGCGCAGAAACACTACACAAAAACTTTTATGGTGTTTGCGGGCGGGGCCGGTAAACTCGCGCATAATCTAATATCGCCGCTACGGGATCCTGCTGATGATACATGTTCGACACGCAATTTGGGTGAGAAACCTTGCCCTCGCCTTGCTCGCTTTCGGGCTGGTAGGTCAGGCCCGCGCACAGGATACAAAAACACAAGCCGAGGCCTTTCCCTATTCCTTCCAAGCGCCTGAAGACTGGCGCAGTGAAGTCGTCACCTTTCCGCTGAGCTTTGCGCCTGAGCTGGACTATGAGGGGCACGGCGATGTGCGCTTTGCGCCCGGCATGTTTACCGCTGGCGCGGATGATTTTTGGACCTATAGTTTTGTCTGGTGGTTGCCATCTGACACAGAGATTAGCGCCGCGGGGCTTTCAGCAGATATGGACACATATTTTTCCGGCCTCGCCGCGCTGATCATGTCATCGCGTGAGCTGGAGGTGCCGGAGCATAATGCCTCTGCGCATTTCACCGCGCGCGATGAGATCTCAGCCGAGGCATCACAAAGCTTCTCCCTAAAAGGGCGTGTTGAAACGCTTGATGCTTTCGCGACGCAAAGTCCGGTTGCGTTAAACGCACATATCGACGCCGTCCCCTGCCCGGATCAGTACCGCTTGGCACTCATCTTCGCTTTCTCGCCGCAACCCTACGCGCATGAAAACTGGCGCGCATTGGACGCGATCAAAACCGCGTTTCAATGCAGCGCGGAATAAAACTTACCTTAAAAATAATTCTGGCCATCGCGCCCGCCTGCGCTATGGTTCGAACCACACATAGAAACACACAAGATAAAACCCAAGAAGATCGGAGCCCGTTATGAGCCAACCAGATGAGTTTACCCCGCCAAAAGTCTGGAAATGGGACAGCGAAAGCGGCGGCAAATTTGCCAATATCAATCGCCCGATCTCCGGCCCAACGCATGACAAAGAGTTGCAAGTCGGCAAGCACCCGCACCAGCTTTATTCTCTGGCCACCCCGAACGGTGTGAAAGTTACCGTTATGTTCGAGGAGCTCTTGGAGAAAGGGTTCTCCGACGCGGAATATGATGCGTGGCTGATCAATATTCAGGACGGGCACCAGTTTTCCTCCGGCTATGTCGAGATCAATCCGAACTCGAAAATTCCCGTGCTTGCCGATCACTCGGTTCAGGGCGAGCCGCGCCGCGTGTTTGAATCCGCCTCTATCCTTTTCTACCTCGCCGAAAAATTTGACGCCTTCTTTCCAACAAGTGGCAAAGCGCGCACCGAATGTATGAACTGGATGATGTGGCAAATGGGTAGCGCGCCTTATCTTGGCGGCGGCTTTGGACATTTCTATGCCTATGCGCCGTGGAAGATGGAATATCCGATCAACCGTTTCTCCATGGAAGTGAAGCGCCAGCTGGATGTGCTCGACAAGCACTTAGAGAAAAATGAGTTCCTCGCCGGCGCTGACTATACAATTGCGGATATGGCCACATGGCCTTGGTATGGCGCGATGGCGAAAGGCTTGCTCTATGAGGCCGCTGAGTTCCTCTCAGTACATGAATATACGCATGTGAACCGCTGGGCAGATCAGATCAATGCACGCCCGGCGGCTGTGCGCGGCAAGATGGTCAACCGCGTTTGGGGCGAACCATCAGACCAGCTCCCAGAACGCCACGATGCAAGCGACTTCGAGACCAAGACAATGGACAAGCTCATGGGGAGCGATTAAAGCACCGCGTTCAGCATTAGGAAGATCCCGCCTGAGAGCAGTCCTGCAATTGGGACTGTGATCACCCATGCGGCAATAATCGTCATGAAGTGATGACGGCGCACCAAGCGGCGGTGACGGCGTAAATCCGGGCTGGCGGCAATCGCTTCTGCTTCTTCCGGGCTACGTCGCCCAGCCGTGCGGCGGACATATTCGCGGCGGCGTTTTGAGTTCGCCGTATACCATTCGCGGAAGAAGCCCACGCCAAACACACCGCCAACGGCAATATGCGTTGAGCTAACGGGAAGCGCGAGCCAGCTTGCGATAATCACCGTAATAGCGGCTGAGAGCGCAACGCAAAATGCGCGCATTGGGTTTAGCTTGGTGATCTGTGCGCCGACCATGTTGATGAGTTTTGGCCCAAATAGCGCAAGACCAAAGGAAATACCAAGCGCGCCGATCAACATGACCCAAAGCGGAATATCCACCTTGGCCGATACGACGCCCTCCTGCACCGTCGATACAATCGCGGCTAATGGCCCGATTGCATTGGCGACATCATTGGCCCCATGCGCAAAGGACAAAAGCGCAGCTGAAATAATCAATGGCACCTTGAAGAGCTCGCGCAGAGACTTGTTCCGGTTCTCCAAGCCTTCTGATTGACGCCGGATCAGCGGCACAGAGACGGCCCATGTCACCAAAGCTGCAACGCCGCCAACTGACAGGGCTTTCAGGACATCGCCATCAATCGCGTTCTTGACGTATTCGATCTTCTTCAGACCCTTCAAAGCGAGATAGGCCGCAAAGGCGCCCGCCATGATCGCGACCAATACAGGCACCCAGCGCCGCGCGGCCGCAATCTTGTCGTCCTGATAGATGATAAATGTCTTGATGAAAGCCAGAAACATCGCCGCAATAATGCCGCCCAGCACAGGCGAGATCACCCAACTTGCAGCAATGCGGCCCATCTCGCCCCAATTAACCGCCAGAAAACCTGCAGCCGCAATGCCAGCGCCAGCAACCCCGCCGACAATTGAATGGGTTGTCGAAACCGGCGCGCCGAACACAGTCGCCAGATTGATCCAAAGCGCAGCAGACACCAGTGCGGACATCATCAAGAGTGTAAATATGCGCGGATCAGAGACCATGTCCGGGCTGACAATGCCCTTGGAGATGGTCCCGACCACATCCCCGCCCGCCAGCAATGCGCCTGCACTTTCGCAAATCGCTGCAATAATCAGCGCGCCGACCAGAGACAGTGCCTTGGAGCCAACCGCCGGACCCACATTATTGGCAACATCATTTGCGCCAATATTCAGCGCCATATAAGCACCGATGGCCGCAGCAGCCACAATCATCAAGGAGCCCGGCGCATTGCCAGTAAAGTTAAGCGTAATCAGCGCGCTTAGCGCAATAAACACGACCGCGATGCCCGGCAATACAAGGCTACGCCCAAGCGAACCAGAGGCCTGCCCCAACAGGTTGATTTTGGACAAATCCTTGTCCAGCGTCGGCTTGGCGGCCAATGGTGTGTTTTCAGACGGATCGGACAATTCAACCCTCGCTCATATCGCTTCCCATTGCTCGTAACTTCTACGGCGTTAATGTCCAGAAGAAATATGTGAAACCGGGCGAATTAAGCGTTGATTGCGGCGTCCGTGTTTGGCGTGAAATTCAGTAAGATCTCGGCAAGCTCCGGGCTAGACACCGCTTCGGCTGCCGCTTCGGGGGTGAACCACCCCATCTCGCGCTCGCCCTTCTCCGGAAAATCATCCAGAATTTCCGTCAGCAAGACTTCATGCACGGTCGCAACACATTGCAAAAGCGCACCCTTCTGGCTCGATTTGGTGAAGTGGTATTGCCCGATCGGACTGCCAATGACGCGGCCACGAATGCCAGCCTCTTCGAACGCCTCTAGCAAAGCGGTGTCGGCTGAGCTTTTCTTATTCTTGGGCCAGCCTTTTGGTAGGATCCAATGGCCTCTTCCGCGAGACGTGATGAGCAAGATTTCATGCCCGTCATCTGTGGGCCTGTAACACAGGGCCGCAACTTGAAGTATCGCTTCTCGGGTCATCCAAGTCTTCTTGAGACTGTTGGATATGCGCTGAAAATATGTCTGATTTACTACACTCATAAAGCTAATATCCAGCAATTCGCTATATTTTACAAGTGCATACCACTGTAGCGGGTATCGCATGGCGAAATATGCCCACGCTCTATTTCGGTTTCGCCTTTGGCAAGAATGGTCTAAAGAGGCGAGATGAAAACCCAATTGGACCTCTCACGCCCGCAAAAGCCTGCGGTTTCGTCGCTCGCGGGCCTGTCTTTGGCGCGCCTGCAAGAGGCCGTCGGCGTGCTCGACCTGCCGCCCAAGCAGGCGAAAATGCGCGCCAGCCAGCTGCGCCGTTGGTTGCACCATGCCGGGTTGCAGTCCTTTGACGAGATGACCAATATCTCAAAAGAGATGCGTCATGCCCTCTCCGAGCACTTCACGGCTGAGCGTCCGACCATCACCGACCACAAGGTGTCTGTGGACGGCACGCAGAAATGGCTGGTCGAGTTCGGCCCGAATATTGAGGGCGAAAGCGTCTTCATTCCAAATGTTAGTAAAACCGGCGCGCTGTGCGTTTCTTCGCAAGTTGGTTGCACGCTCAATTGCACTTTCTGCCATACTGGAACGCAGCGCCTCGTGCGAAACCTCACCGCGCAGGAAATCGTCGCCCAGGTTCTGATCGCGCGCGACGCGCTCGGCGAGTGGCCAGCCGACACCGAGGAACGCCAGCTCTCCAATATCGTCTTCATGGGTATGGGCGAACCGCTCTACAATCTGGACAATGTCGCAGAGGCGATAGACACGCTGGCCGATGGCGAAGGCATGTGTATTGGCCGGCGCCGAATCACTGTCTCCACCGCTGGCGTCGCGCCGAAAATACCAGAGCTTGGAGCGCGCACCGGTGCCATGCTCGCCATTTCGCTTCATGCCGTGCGCGATGATCTGCGCGATGAGATTGTCCCGATCAATAAGAAGTATGATCTGCAAACTCTTTTTGAGGCGATCAAGGCTTATCCGGGCCTGTCCAATTCGCGGCGCGTCACGTTTGAATATGTCATGCTCAAAGGCATCAATGACAGCCTCGCCGAAGCTCGTGATCTGGTAAAACTCTTGCGCCGCATTCCGGCCAAGGTCAATTTGATCCCGTTCAATCCATGGCCCGGCTCAATTTATCAATGCTCAGACTGGGATACGATTGAAGCCTTTGCTGAGGTGCTCAACCGCGCTGGCTACTCCTCCCCTATCCGCACGCCGCGTGGCCGGGATATTTTTGCCGCATGCGGACAATTGCGTTCTGAAAGCAAAAAGAAGACGGCTGCGGAAAAACGCCGCGAAGCTGCAGCAAGCGAGACATCCGCGCCGAGCTAAGCGTCCCAGTTGACGACCTCGACGCCGTGCTGCGGTGCAAGCCGTCTAAGTTGCGCGCTTGGATTTACCGCCACGCCGCGATCGGCCCAGTTCAAACAGGGCAAATCCGTATGGTGGTCTGAGTAAAAAACAATCGGTCCTGGCGGGCGGACGCCTTCGAAGAATTCCTCAACCCGGCGGAGCTTCTCCTCGCCATAACAGTTCTCGCCGTCGAGCGTGCGTTTCAGCCGTCCGTCATCACCCCAATCCATCCGTGTGGAGATAACGCCGTCAAACCCCAGCTCGCGCGCCATCGCATCGCAGATCAAATCCACTGCAGCGCTGGCAATCACCAACCGCTCGCCCGCCTCTCGGTGCGCCTCGATGACGCCGCGCGCCTGTTTGCGCAAACCGCTCGCAATATCGCGCGCAACAAATTCATCCGCCAAGGCTTGCATATCGGCGCGTCTATGGCCTTCAAAATAATGCGCGATGGAGGATTCTTTCACAGATGCCCGGCTCGCAAACCCGGCCTTGTATTTCACCGCCTGTAGCCCGACCAGCGGGAGCTTCGCCCAAAAGCCTAGCCCCCCCCCTGTCGCGTGACGCACAAACCGGCTCCATGTTCCTTGTCTTGTAATCGTCAGGTCGAGATCAAAAATAGCTGTGCCCGGCATAAAAACTCCTTACTCGGATATCGTGTCATTGCGATCATGCGCCATCTGGCGCGCGAGTGCCCGCCGGGTCAGCGCGACCGCCAAAACCAAGGCGACACTGTCGCCAATAATAAATGCCCAGCCCGGCCCTTGCGGCCCAATGAGCTGCGCCAGAACAATGAATAGAATTAGCAGGATGCCCACACCCGTCGCGCGCGCAATCACCGCCTGCCCCGGACGCCCTGCCGCA
>CAZXTI010000033.1:0-3909 GCA_964643565.1 uncultured Hyphomonas sp.
CGCGGTTGGGCCTGATGGCGGCATTTGGGCCTATTCGATCAGTTGGCTGGCCTATGCTGTCTTCCTCTTATTCTGGGGTACGCTGCGCCAGCGTTCCAGCGCAAGATATGCTTCTCTGGCTATTTTATTGCTGGCCGTGTGCAAAGTCTTCCTGCTTGATCTATCCCTGCTGGAAGGGGTGGTCCGCGCGGCGAGTTTTATAGGTCTTGGCGTCAGCCTGATCGCGATCGCTTTGTTCTATCAGCGCTACGTGTTCGGACGCGGCGACTTGGCAGAGGCGAGCGGGGAAGGCTAGCGAGCAGCTAAGGCCATTTCACCACGGGCGGCATGGAGGAGAGGATGGACTTCACATTGCCGCCGGTTTTTAGGCCGAAGGTTGTGCCGCGGTCATAGAGTAGGTTGAATTCGACATAGCGTCCGCGTTGGATGAGTTGTTCTTCGCGCTCGTCTTCGGTCCACGGCTCGGCCATGCGGCGGGTGACGAGGGCGGGATAGAGGTCGGCGAAGGTTCGCCCGATGTCTTGTGTGAACGTAAAATCTGCGTCCCAGTCTCCGGTGTCATGGCGATCATAGAAAATGCCGCCTGTGCCGCGTGGTTCATCGCGGTGGGCGAGGTGGAAATATTTGTCACACTCGTCTTTGAATTTTGGATAGAAGTCTTCGTTGTGCGCATCACATGCGATTTTTAAGCTGGCATGGAAGTCAGCCGAGTCTTCAAAGGCCGGATCGCGCTGATAGGCGAGCAGGGGGGTGAGGTCTGCGCCGCCGCCAAACCATGTCTTTGAGGTTGCGATCATGCGCGTATTCATGTGCACGGCTGGGATGCGCGGGCTTCTGGGGTGTGCAATCAGGGAGATGCCGGAGGCCCAAAAGCGTCCGCCATTTTCTTCTGCACCCGGGATTTGCTTGCGAAACTCCTCGGAGAATTCGCCATAAACGGTTGATGTGTGCACGCCAACTTTCTCAAACAAGCGGCCTTTCATGAGGGCCATTGTACCGCCGCCAAGGTCTTCGCTTCCGTCGCCGCGTTTCCACGCTGTACGCTCAAATTGGCCCACCGGACCTGTAAAAAGGGCAGGATCAGCGGCGGTTTCCAAGGCTTCCAGCCGGGCGATAATGTCCGTTTGGAGGCTTTGGAACCAGCGCTCTGCGGTTATTTTTTGCTCTGTGAGGCGTGTCTGTGTCATGGGTCGCTTTTATGAGGCATGTCAGCGCGAAGGCAAGTGCGATCTTGCAACCTGACGCAAGCCCCGTTATGGCGAGGCCAAATGTATGAGGGATTTGCGTTGTTTAGCCGCAATAGGAAGTTCTTATAAGTGGTGTATCTAGGCACCAAATATTTTACTGAGAGGATTCGTGCGTCGTGAGTGATACAACAGAACACGCCCATGAGACGGTAGACGAAGGCAAACGTGACTTTATTCACATTGCTTCCGGAATGATGGCAGCAGGCGGTGCGAGCATGGTCGGCTGGATGTTTATCGATCAAATGAACCCGGCAGCCGATACGCAAGCTGCATCCAGCCTTGAGGTTGATGTTTCCAAAGTGCCGGTTGGCGGAGAAATTCGCATCTTGATTGGCGGGAAACCCTTCTTTGTGCGTCACCGGACGGCAGCAGAGATTGAAGCGGCTGTGAACACAGATGTATCGCAATGCCCTGATCCTGAATCAGATGATTCGCGTTTGCGCCCACTGCCTGATGGCAATCTGAACCCAGCCATTCTGGTCACGTCTGGCTCGTGTACGCATTTGGGCTGTGTGCCGGTTGGACCGGGCAATAATACAGGCGATTTTGGTGGCTGGTACTGCCCATGCCACGGCTCGCACTATGACACATCGGGCCGTATCCGTAAGGGACCGGCACCGAAGAACCTTCCCGTTCCGAAATATGAGTATATTTCGAACGAGGTTATCCGAATTTCGCTGTAGGGGCTAAACTGATGAGCGAACACAAATCGACTTATAATCCGAGTACCGGGATCGAGAAATGGATCGACCGGCGGCTTCCTTTGCCGCGTCTGGTCTATGACAGCTTTGTCGACTTCCCGACGCCGAAGAATTTGAACTATTGGTACACATTTGGCGGTATTCTCGCCTTCTGTCTGGCGACACAAATCATCACCGGTGTTGTGCTGGCGATGCACTATACGCCGTCTGTTGATCTGGCATTTGGCTCGGTTGAGCGGATTATGCGTGATGTGCCATTTGGCTGGCTCATTCGCTATATCCACGCAAATGGCGCTTCGATGTTCTTCCTTGCGGTCTATATCCACATGATCCGCGGGCTATATTATGGCTCTTATAAGGAACCGCGCGAAGTGCTTTGGGTGCTTGGCGCGTTGATCTTCCTGTTGATGATCGCAACCGCATTCCTTGGCTATATGTTGCCTTGGGGCCAGATGTCATATCACGGCGCGAACGTGATCACAGGTCTTTTCGGTGCGATCCCAATTGTTGGTGAGCCAATTCAAACATGGCTGCTTGGCGGGCCGTCGATTGGTAACCAGACTTTGCAGCGTTTCTTCTCGCTACACTATCTGTTGCCATTCATGATTGCTGCCGTTGTGATCCTGCATATCTGGGCGCTACACGTTCCGGGGAATGGCAATCCGACGGGCGTTGACGTGAAAGATGTCAAGAAAGACACCGTTCCGTTCCACCCTTATTATACGGTGAAAGATGGCTTTGCGATTGTGGTGTTCATGATCCTGTTTGCTGCGGTTGTGTTCTACTTCCCGGCTGCGCTTGGCCATACGGATAATTTCATTGAAGCCAACCCGCTCGTGACACCGACGCACATTGTGCCGGAGTGGTACATGCTGCCATTCTACGCGATTTTGCGAGCAATCAATTTCGGACTTGGGCCGATTGATGCCAAGCTTCTCGGCGTTATCGCCATGTTCGCCGCGATCGCTCTGCTGTTTGTTTTGCCTTGGCTTGATACCTCAAAAGTGCGGTCGATGCGCTACCGTCCAACAGCGCGCTATTTCTTCTTCGGGTTTGTCGCTTGCGGACTTTTGTTGGGTGTGTGCGGGGCCAAACAGCCTGATGAAGCGCTGCCTTATATGCAAATGACGGAAGACCGTTTGGTTGTTGAGTACACGGACTCCAACGGCAATGCAGGCAAGACGTTCTATGATGATTATGAGGAAGCCAAAGCAGATATGGTGCAGCGCGGCATTAGCGGCCAGCCATCTATCGAGAAGGGGCGGGCAGTTCGCTATATCCATTTGGCGCAGTTCTTGACGGCTTATTATTTCGCATTCTTCCTGCTCATACTTCCATTGCTTGGCTTGATCGAGCGCCCGAAAGACGAACCTGAATCGATACACAAATCTGTTCTGAAGAAATCCAAATCGGCGCCTCAAGCCGTGGCAGCAGAATAGGAGAAGCCAGATGACGTTTCTACGCAAATTTTCGGTCGCGGCTTTAAGCCTTGGTGTTGCATTCGGGGCTTACGCTGCAGGCGGGCAAAAACATGCCCATCCACCTGAAGAGGGCTGGTCATTCGAGGGTGCCTTTGGTGAGTTCGACAAGGACGCACTTCAGCGCGGCTACCAAGTTTATCGTGAGGTATGTTCATCATGCCATTCGATGAAGCTGATGAAGTATCGCAATCTTGGCGAAAAAGGCGGACCGTTTTACGATCCAGAATATTCTGGAAATGAAAATCCGCTGGTAAAGGCACTCGCCGCTGAGGACGAAATCCTAAAAGGTGTCGATGATGCTGGCGACCCTGCCTATGGGCCGGCCACCCCTGCGGACACGTTCAAGTCACCTTATGCCAATGATGCGCATGCACGCGCGTCAAATGCGGGTGCGCTTCCACCTGATCTGTCAGTGATTACAAAAGCGCGCCATGGCGGTGCCAGCTATGTCTATTCGCTGATGGTCGGTTACCCTGAAGC
>CAZXTI010000033.1:4009-11273 GCA_964643565.1 uncultured Hyphomonas sp.
CGCGCCATGGCGGTGCCAGCTATGTCTATTCGCTGATGGTCGGTTACCCTGAAGCGATTTTTGACGGCGAGTTGGTATTCCCTGATGAAATGATCGCAGATCGCGGCGATCATGGAGACCATAGCACTGACAGTGATTTCGCCGAGTATCACGGCGTTCTGTCTCAGCCATCAGGCCTCTATTACAATCCCTACTTTGCAGGCGATACAACCTCACAGTGGGACGGTGACCCACGCCACGTACCGCCCGGCGGCTTTCTCGCAATGGCGCCGCAACTGGTTGCGGGCCGCGTGACATACATTGATGGAACTGAAGCCACGGTTGAGCAGATGGCAGCAGATGTTGCGACCTTCCTTGCTTGGGCCGGAGAGCCAAAACAAGGCAATCGAAAGTCTGCAGGTTTCAAGGTCATTGCGTTCTTGTTTATCTTCGCGATTCTGCTCTGGATTTCCTATCACCAGATTTGGCGCGACGTCGAACACTAGGCGCGCGTAAAAGAAATATTGGAACGCCCCGCTGGATGTCATAATCTGGCGGGGCTTTTATTTTGAGGATGTAACATGACGGGATGGACACTCGGGGTGCTTGGCGGGTCTGGGCTTTACGATATTGATGGTTTGGAAGGTGTACGTGAAGAGGTGATTGAAACACCTTGGGGTGCGCCATCTGCGCCATTAAAGCGCGGGCGCATCGGCAAGGTTGAACTTGTCTTCCTGCCGCGTCATGGGGCCGGTCATCGTCTTTCGCCAACAGCTGTGAATTACCGTGCGAATATTGACGCGCTGAAGCGGGCAGGGTGCACAGATGTGTTGTCCGTGTCTGCTGTTGGGTCTTTGCAGGAGGCTTATAAGCCGGGCGATTTTGTTTTGGTGGATCAGTTTATCGACCGCACATTTGCACGCGAGAAAAGTTTTTTCGGGGAGGGGTGCGTGGCCCATGTCTCGCTGGCTGACCCGATCTGTGCGCGCTTGTCGTCTCTTGCAGGCGAGGCGGCAATGGCGGCTGGCGCGAGGGTGCATAAAGGCGGCACATATCTGGCGATGGAAGGCCCGCAATTCTCCACGCGGGCTGAAAGCCACATGTACCGTGCCTGGGGCTGTGATGTGATCGGCATGACGAATATGCCCGAGGCCAAACTCGCGCGCGAAGCGGAATTGCCCTATGCGACTGTGGCGATGGTGACCGATTATGATTGCTGGCGCGAGGCGACCGAGGCGGTGTCGGTGGAAGCGGTGCTCGGTGTCCTGCAACAAAATGGCGAGACAGCGACTAAGACAGTCGCAGCACTTGCTGAGATGTTGTCCGGCATTGAGCGTGAACCATGCCCGTCCGGTATCGAAACCGCGCTCGACTATGCGATTATCACCGCGCCGGAAGCACGCGACCCGGCTTTGCTCGCGAAGCTCGATGCGGTGGCAGGCCGGGTGCTCTAGCGGCGTCTCTGACTTTATTGTCCGGCAGCTTCAGCTTGGATCGCTGCAAGCGTCTCGGCGATCTTGTTCACGACTGGGGCAGGCTCTGTGGCGAGTGCGCGAATGTCGGATACTGCAACGATCACCTGACCGCCCTGTTCACGCACATTGGCTTTCAATGGGAGATGCAGGCCCATGTCTGGGTTTGCGATCATAAGCGGCGTGCCGGCTTTGGGGTTACCGAAAATGTATAGCGTGTTTGGGGCCAATTCGAGATCGACCTTGGCCGCGCCTGCTGCATGATCAATGGTGTTGAAAAGGGTGAGGCCGCGGCTTTCAATGGCCGCTCGCAGGCGTGCATTCGTTGTGGCAAAATCGGCATTGCTGACGACCTGTGAAGAGGAAGACGCGGCGTGTTCTGCGGTGGCTGGTGCTTTATCTGTCTCAGCTTGTGAACAAGCGGTGACAGGGATGAGCGCAAAAACACTTGCAAATAGAACGGTTTTCATCATTTCTTGCCTCCTTCGGCATTGCCTCGGCACGCTGAAATGAATGCCGTGCAGAGTTGGCTCGACCTTTAATCGGGATTTTGCTAGGATTCAATTCACGCTTAGGGGAGCGTATTAGGAGGCAACCATGTCAGAATCAGCGTTCCAGACTTTTGTAACGGCCGGTGTGCTCTTGCTTGTGGCGGGGGTTTTAGCAATTGGCTACCTCCTATGGCGGATACGCGATGACCGGGAAGATGCAGAGCGCGCTGCGCTGGAGGGCGTATCTCAAGAGCTGCGCCTAACACTGCAACGGTTTCTCGCCGAGCTTATAAATTTGCGAAGCTCAGAAGCGTATAAACCCGGCTCACTGATGGATATTAAACATCCACAACTCGATGCGGTGCACACCGCTTTGGTGTTTTGTGACCGCCGCGCTATCTCCGTTATGGGCGCGATGTATCAGGAGTTATCAGCGCGTAAGCAATTATTGCGTGCAGAATTGGTCGCCGGTGAGCCGGCAGATGATGCGTATGATAATGCGCTTTCCACAACGGTAGACGGCATTGTCACGCTTTACCTATGGGATGAACATGGCGGATGTAAGCCGCCTGATGCGCGCACAACGCGAAGCTGGGATGTGCGAAAATGGATGATCGAAAACGGGTTCGGCCAGTTTGAGTTTGAGGACATGCACCTGCGCGATACGGTGGTCGAGCGTCTACGCGGCTACGGTATGACACTCACGCCCAGACCACTTGAATATACTGCATTTGAATACTGGTCGATGCGTTATGATCGCCAGAAGGATCGCGGTGTGTTTGGTGCCCGCCGCGAGCGCCCTGATCCTGATATCGAAGATGAGGTTGAGGCCGAAGAAGAATTGATTGCAGAAGAGGCGCTGCACGATACTCAGATTGATATCGATGATGTGCAAGAGATTGCCGAAGAGGGGAGCGGCGAAGGCCTTCCTGATCGGCCTGTGCAGTTTTAATACATACTGTCCCAATTCGCTATGGACGCTTTGCGGTAGGTTCGGTTAGAAGCGGAAAAAGTTGAGGTTCAAACTTTATTATCCTTTGAAGGCCATTGACGTTCATGCAAAGCGGGGCCACCTAGGCATAGAGAAATAAGGAAGCGGAAAAATTATGATCCGGATGGACGACGAGAATAGTGGTAATCCAATTGCCGAGCCGAATGCATTTCTTGAAGAAGCGCTGTTTAAGGCGCGGACAATTTTGCTAACGGGCGGGATTGATGACAAGCAGGCACGGCGCGTATGTGAGCGACTGCTGGCTTTGTCGAGCCTGGGCGACGATCCGATCCTTCTGGTTCTATCTTCTCCTGGCGGGCATGTGGAATCTGGCGACATGATCCACGATATGATCAAATTCGTGCCTGCACCGGTTAAAATCCTTGGAACTGGCTGGGTTGCGAGCGCGGGCGCACTGATCTATTCAGCCGCGAAGAAGGAAAACCGCTACGCCTTACCTAATACGCGCTTCTTATTGCATGAACCACGCGGCGGTGTCGGCGGACAGGCCTCTGATGTGGAAATCCAGGCACGCGAAATCATCAAGATGCGTGAACGCCTGAACAATATTTTCGCAAAAGCAACTGGGCAGACATTGGCCAAAATCAAGAAAGATACTGATCGCGATTTCTGGATGCCTGCGGAAGAAGCTGTGAAATATGGGCTTGTTGGCAAAATTGTCACCAGCCAAAAGGACATCAAATAGCCTCTAGCTAAAACTGGCTGGAAACCTTTTGTTTAACTTTGGTTCGCACATCGTAAAGGATTTGCCGTTAATTTAGTGGAATTGTTAGTATTAATAGTTCTGGTAGATTATGACAGTTCGTATTCGCGACATATTCGAGTCATTAAGTGCGTTTAGTCAGGAAACGACAGTTTCTGCGGCTTTGCAGTATTTTCGCTCGATGCCTGATTTGCAGGCCGTACCGGTTGTTTACGACGCTGTACCCTTGGGATTATTGCATCGCAACATCGTCATTGAAGCCGGCTTGCGTCCAGAATTGATGCACTCAATACTGCAACAGCCCGTCACGCGTCTCATGTCACCCGACTTTGATATGGTCGAGTTTAACGAACCTGCTGCTTATGTTGCAAAAAGGCTCATTGAAGGTGGGACTAAACGCCTTCGAAGCGGCGTTATCGTCGTGGAGGGCGGGTGCTATGCTGGTTATGTCCGCTTTGAGCAGTTGTTTGCGGCTGTAACGAATGAAAATACCGCGCGCGCCGTGGTCATGAAAAAGCGCGAAGCGAAGATTAAAAATCTGCACGCCGAATATGAGAATATGCGCGAAGAGCAGGTCAATTTTATCTCCTTCCTTGCGCATGAGATTCGCACACCGCTTACCGGTGTGCTCGGGGTCGCAGATTTGCTGGCCGATCGGAAGCTAGAACCAGAGGCGCGTGAATACGCCCGGACCATTTCGCAGTCCGGCGAGCATTTGGATAGTTTGCTAAGTGACGTGCTGGATTTGACACGTTTGGAAGTTGGTAAACTCGACATCACGCCCCAGCCATTCAAACTTTCAGATTTTGTGCAAGAGACCCGCGCGCTGTGGTCGGCCAAGGCTGATAAGAAAAACATAACACTCCGCGTCAACGCTGACGATCGTGATATTGGACGTATTGAAGCAGACCCAACCCGGTTGCGTCAGATCCTGTTTAATCTGATTGGCAACGCCATGAAGTTCACCGATAGCGGGTCTGTATCCGTTGACCTCAGTGTCATATCAAAGGGGCGGGGCAACGAAGTCTTGGAAATGAAAGTTGCTGACACCGGTATTGGAATTAGTGACGCGGACAAGCAGCGCATGTTTGAAGCGTTCGAGCAAGCAAGCGCACAAACGGTGCATCAGTTCGGTGGGACAGGGCTTGGACTATCGATCGCGCGTGGACTTATAGAGCGTATGGGCGGATCGATTTCGCTGGCGGATAATCCGGGCGGCGGGGCTGTGTTTACGGTGAGCTGTCCGATCCGTAAGGCCGGGCCGCGATTGGCAATTGAAAATACACCGCGGCGGCGCTCGGCGAATTTCCAGCTCGGTCGCATCTTGTTGGTGGAAGACCATGAGGTCAGCCGAACAGTGATCGCTGAATCTCTGCGCGCTGTGGGCTGGACTGTCGATATCGTCGAAACAGCAATGCAGGGACAACGACGCGGCCTGGAAATTCCATATCAAGCCATTTTGCTCGACCTGCACTTGGATACTGCGTCCGGTATGGACGTTATCGAGACGCTGCGAAGCGAAGAGGGGCCAAATAAATCCCGCCCGATTATCGCTGTGTCTGCAGATGTGAGCGAGGCACGTATTGCTGTCTGTGAGCTGGCCGGGTTTGATGGCTTTATTGCAAAACCAATTCGGCCACGCCACTTGGTCGCAACACTTGTTGATATGATCATTGAGCGCGAAGCGCTTGAGAAAGCTGAGGCCGCGCCCCTTATTCAAGACGCGGGCGTGGCCAGCTAATCGGCTTTTTAGTCGTTGCTTGCGACCAATTTCAAGCTCGGTGATGTAAGCTCCGGTTTGGGCAATTCAATAGATGATACATAGTGGGTGCGGATTTGAGACTCACGCAGCATGGCCTCGCCGCCAAGTGTTTGGTAGAGGCCGATAAGGCGCCCATGCTGTCCGTTTTTGCTTGTAAGGGGTGCTAAAGCCAGTTCGATTTGCGCGTGTCGGCCCGTTTGTGTCTCAGAAATTCCCCGAATTATGCCGGGACTGTTCCCATTTGTAACACATTCCAAATATGCGCTTAGGAGCTTTGCATCGCTATTTCTCCATAGATCGAGAAAGTTCGTTCCGATCAGGTTCCGGCCCAATATATCGACAAGCCCATCACCAGCGATACGGAAGGCTATATTGTCGGGTCTGGTTGCTTGAAGTACGAATAATCTGCCCAATAAATCAGGATATTCATGCGCAGACGGGCCCTCATGGACCGTGCCAGGCGTATTGGTGATCCTCTGCCAAGCTTGCAGCATGGCAGTGGTGTTTGGGTGAAGCCCATTCTTCTGCATCTTTTTAACTCCGCAGGCTGCCCAAGAGGCGCCTTGGTTTTATCTCTCTGGTGTCTTTGTTCGCAATAATCACGCCAGTTTGCACAGTAATCACGCCGGTTTTGCTAAATTTGGAGATTTTCTCGTATTTGGATTCCGATTGGCACGGATACTGCTTGATAGGGTCATGATATTAAAGGAGATCGGGTATGAGCGTATCAAGCCGGCACAAAATCACAGTGGCATTGGCCGCGTTTTCACTTGCACTTGCGGGTGGCGTAGCTGTTGCAGGTAGTGGGCCAGATGGCCAACGAGGTTATAGCCAAGGCGGTAAAGACCGTGGCCAAGTCAATCGGCCTAACTTTCAGCCACAAAGTAGACAGCCAAAAGCACGACCGAATTTCGCGCCGACAATCAATGTTCCCGGTGTACGGGTTGAGGCACCTAGCCTCTTTGTACAGCAGGGCAGTGTGAATGTTGCACAAAGCGGCGTTTTCCTTGGCGGGACGTTTGCAACTGCAGGCGACGGTGGTTTCTTTAGCAATGGTGGCTTCGCGACACCGGCAACACCGGTTGCGCCAAGTGCGTTGAACGGTCTGACCGTTGACGGTGCTGACCAAACGATTACCGAAACGGTCACCCAGCAAGTACCAGTCACCGAGCAAACTTGCGTACCGCAAGTACAAACGGCAGCTGCAATTCGTCCAGTTCAAGCTGTTTGCTTGGACGACAAAGGCACGCCGCACCCTGCATCGCAGGTCACTTCTGATGAGCGGATTTCCAGCCACTATAATGGCGAAGTTTTCCGCTGTCTTGCCGGAACTCATATGCAGGTTACACTTGGCCAGCACGTAAACGGCCATTCCAGCTTTGCCCAAGCGGATACATTCTCTTGTCGTAAGGGTGAGGCCCTCGTGCACGGACATGGCGGGAACTTGACCTGTGCGCCGCAAAAGCCGCAGCGTAACTGTAATGAGCGTTCGCTTCTGCGCCGGCATGGCCCGGGTGTGAAGCTTGTCCACTCATATGTGAAACACAAGACCTGTGTTCCACAGCAACGCACCACATATAAAACTGTAACCAATCAGGTTCAGAAGACTGTGCCTAACAAAAATGGCCCAATTGTTCTTGATGGCGGCGTTGGACAAGGCGTTTTCTAAGCCTCAATTCTTTAATTATCACGAAGAACCCCCGTCAAATCTGGCGGGGGTTTTTTGTTGCAGATAAAACACGGTCGCTCACGGGGTTGATAGAATGGTGCGGTTGCCGCTTTGCGCTCAATCGCGAATGGGGTAGCGTTTTGGCAACGACAGATCTCAATAGAGACATTTTTATT
>CAZXTI010000034.1:0-10942 GCA_964643565.1 uncultured Hyphomonas sp.
ATTGGGTCTGGAATGGCGAACCTGAAAATTTCCATAATAAACGCCACCGCGCCTGCCAGATAGGCCAGCCCAAACCACCGCGCGCTCTGTCGATTGGGGTCAACGCGCACGACACCCCAAAACCCAGCCGCTGCAAATAGCAGCAGCATCGGATAAAGGAAATCAGCGGCGGATAACATCAGTCAAACTACTTTGTCTTTTGCCCAAATCGAGCGGGGGTTTGACATCACAATACGCGCAAAATACCAATTTTCGGCGAGTAACATTTGCCAAAATACAGCGGTCATATTTACCTCCGCGCAATAATTGCCTGCATGTCCCCCTTTTCCTATCGTGCAAACCGACTTAATCAGTGAATAGATCGAAACTGGGAAGGGCGTATTATGGCCGAGATTTTTGCTGAAGTATTTTCAACATCTGGAATTTTCACACTCCTGATGTTGTTATTGTTACAAGCGGTTCTGGGCTTCGATAACCTGCTTTATATATCGATTGAATCCAAGCGCGTCGGGGAAGCAGATGCACCCAAAGTGCGCAAATGGGGCATTGGATTGGCGATCGTTTTCCGTGTGGTATTGCTGGTCATCATTGTGAGCTTGTTCGGCGCGTTGGCAAAACCACTCTTCGGCGTGCATCTAACCAATGTATTTGAGGGCGAGTTTACCCTCCAGGCGCTTGTCACCTTATTAGGCGGCGCATTTATCATCTACACGGCGATCAAGGAGATTACCCACCTCCTGACCGTGGAGCATATCGAGCATTCAGAGGGCGGCAAATCCAAATCGGTGATGCAGGCCATTATGATGATTGTGGCGATGAACCTTGTTTTCTCGTTTGACTCGATCCTGTCAGCCATGGCGATTGCAAACACCAAAGATCCAGTAACCGGCGTGGTTGAATATCAGGTCGCGATTATGGCCATTGCGATCATTGCGTCCGGCATTTTGATGATGCTGATGGCAGACTATGTTGCCGAGTTCCTGAAGAAGAACCGCATGTATGAGGTTTTGGGGCTGTTTATCCTGTTCCTCGTTGGCGTCTTGCTGGTCACTGAGGGCGCGCATCTGGCGCATATGAAGATCTTCACCTTCCCGATTGATGCGATGAGCAAGTCCAGCTTCTATCTGGTGATCGGTGTCTTGGTGATCACGGACATTATCTCCACCAATTATCAAAAACGCTTATGGGCACAAAAAGAGGCAGAAATTCGCGGCAGCAATACTGAAGCTGACGCAATCGCTGCGGTCGATAAGCACATGGCAGGTGAAGGACACTAGGTCCACGCGGGCGATTTATTGAGAGGCGAAAGCGCTGGCAATGCTCGGCGATTTCGCCCGGCCCGCCTGAAACTATCCTTTGCGGCGTGTAATACGCACCGCAACTTTGTTTCCGCGCCTGCCAATATCGCCCTCAGCGACAACCTCGCCCTTATGTCCGCCTGAAAGCAACTCAACGGGCTGGTCAGTTGGCAGCCCCAGCAATAGGATCGAGCCTGCCTTCAGGTCCGATAATTGCGAGACGGGTACATTCAAACTGGCAATACGTGCTGTCAGATCAGTCATCAAACGCGACATTGATTTTTCAGGTTCTGAAATCTCTGTTTTGACTGGTGTTGGGGTCATCCGCGCAAAACTTGCCCGCCCCTGTGTTCCAGCCATTACACAGTTTAGCTCCGCAAGCATCGCCTTGCCCGGCGGTAATAATGCATGCGCTGCGGACCGATCAGTTTCAATGCCCGCAATTTTAAAGGACGGGTCCAGAACAGCCGCCAGAGGCTGCAAGACCTCTTCTAGGATTTTGATATCTAGGCGTGAAAGCTTATGTGGACCTGAGAGCAAGGGCTGAGCTGATGTCCCGCCATAGGCACGTTCGACGATAAGGGTCGCAATATTGTGATCAAGCATCAGCCCGGCGCGCAACATGCCGGACGCATCGGCAAACATGATCAAAACGGGGTCGCCCTTATGCTGGCTTACAAGATGAGAAAGCGGCGCATGTCTCGCCGTTTCGACCCGTAACACCGTTTCAAGTTGGCATGTTTTACGCAGACACAGGGTCAAACGTGATGCGAGCGCACCGGCATCTTCCAGCAATTTGTTCAGCTGCGGCCCTGCCTCAAGCTGCGCAGGCACCAATGGCTCAACCGATTTTGGCTCCTCGAATGCGTCTTCTGGGATATCCGGGCGTAGTAGCGCCTCAATTTCGGCGGCGCTTAAGACACCGCGCCCGGTGGGAACCTTGAAATTATCGCCCGACTTTATGCCCTCCGGCACATCTGCCGCGTCATTTGTACCGGGGGTTGGCCCGGTCACATCAACAAATCTGGGTTTGGACGACATTTTACTCTCAATAAACCTAAAGTCGGAGTGTGATTGGATTGGGTTAATGGAACGTTAGTAATTTTGGTTTTCAGGCCCGATTCTGAACAAATTTGCGGTTTGCGTTAAGCTTTTTCTCGAAGCCTGAAAGTCTTCAGCAGTAAGTTGGTAAGGCCTTGTTATCTTCCGTATGCGAATATAACCCCAACGCACTGATGAATATACGCCAGGCGTTGGGTGATAAAATGGCGGCCTTTAGGGCCGCCATTTTTCTGTTCTAATGAATATTTCTTACGTCTAAAGCGCGTCGCCCTTGGCGATTAATCGTCACGCACTGTGCGCTCGCGCTTTTCATGACGCTCCTGCGCTTCAACTGTGAGCGTCGCTGTCGGGCGCGCTTGCAGGCGCTTTAGAGAAATCGGCTCACCGGTTTCATCGCAATACCCATAAGTGCCCTCATCAATACGGCGGATCGCAGCGTCAATTTTTGAAATCAGTTTTCTTTGTCTGTCGCGTGTGCGCAATTCCAGCGCATGGTCGCTTTCAGCCGATGCGCGGTCAACAACGTCAGGAAGTGACACATTCGCCTCTTGAAGATTATTGATTGTCGCTTTGGACCCGAGCAGGATTTCATTCTTCCAGGCTTCCAGCTTGTGTTTGAAATAGGCACGCTGGCGATCGTTCATGAATTCTTCGTCACCTGTGGGAACATAATCACTTGTGATGGATTGATCCGACATTATTCAACTCCTAACTCTGTTTCTCAGCGGCTAGGGGAAAGCCGCCTCATCACACGCCACCTAGCTATCGAAAATAAGCCAATTCCTGAGGCTTTTCCGACCCGTCCTGTAGGTTTCAAGGCTGTAACAACTATAATTTGCGCGCGATGGCAAATAATTTGCGATAAATTGATAGTGATACTTGATTTTTACGCCAACTTTTGCGCTTATGTATAAGTATTCAAAAATTTGGATTTGTAGATGATCGACGACCGCGTCCCCCCGGTATATCGACACAGTTGGGCTCCGTCCGCTGTATTCAACATTATGTTTGCTATTCTTCCAATTATTGCCGCCTATGCCATTTCAATTAGCTTTAGTGGCGTCCCTTATCTGGGCACACCGACGCCGGAAGCGCTTGCAGAAACCCGGCAGGAAATTGACCGAAATTTCGCAAATTTTGCTGCCAAAGGCGATGAAGCCCGCGAGAATTGGGCAAACCTTATCGAAACAGAGCTGAAAAACCGTAATATGTCCGCTGTGCGCGGTTTCTTGCTCGCCGCGCCTGATCTCCTACCTGCCAGCGATGCGCGTGCGATTAAAGCTGCTGCTGACGATGTGCCTTCAGGATCGCTGGATGAGCGCATGCTGATGGCGGCCCTTATCTTTCTGCCGAGCGATATACGCATCAAATATGAAGGCGCACTCAGCCCCGGCACCCAAGACCTTGCTTCATTAGAAAATGCCTCACAAAGCACCGAGAGCTTCGATGTCGCGCAGGCCGCATTGCTCAGCACATCTGATGCTGCGCCGCGCCATTCCAACTTAACCCGCTCAAGAAACTTCTTTGTACTTGGTACGGTGGAAGATCTCGTCAGTCGCAGCCGTGATTGGATGCGCGGCAACCGCCAGCGCTCCATTGAGATGCGCCTGACCGGTATTGCGATGGCCTCGCCGCCGTCCGCAACAGGTCTAGAGCAGGAACGCCTGATGACGGCCGCCTCTATCCTTAAAACGGCTTGGCGCTCGAAAAGACTAAGCCCAACCTATGCACGTCAGATGAAGCAGAAACTGGAGCTTGCCCTGCCTGAAGAAGCATTGACCGCAAATCTGGAAACAGCGCTTGCCGATATTGCCACCCTGCAAACACGCGCCAAGCAGGTGCAGGATGCCTTCGCGGCCAGCATCGATGAAAGCGCAACACGCAGATTAGGCCCTGAATTGGAAACAATCGCGCTACTGGCCGAAGATACGAGCCCGCGCGGCGTTCTTAAAATTCTGGAACATGTTGAAGCGCCTGTTGACTTAGAACGCGCAAAACTGCTGACCCGTGCCGGCGGAGACCGGGCGGTTGCTCTGATGTCACTTATGGGATCTGATGCGCTTCACATCTCGCGCAGCGGCATAAAGTGGAGCCGGGATCTGGTGATCGGCATTATTGGCTTTACGCTGGCATTTATCGTGATGTTGCTCAGCGCATTCAATATTATTGCGACCGCTATTTTTGGCACACGTAAAGACGATGACGATATTCTGTATTACTAGCCGATACCGAACGCGCCTTTAATCCCGTCAATAAGTAACTGCACCGACAATGCAGCCAAGATCACGCCGAGTATCCGCGTCAGCGCTGCCACGATGCTATCGCCAAGACTTCTTACGATTGGTCCGGCTGCGAGGAAAATCACAAGACAGAGGAGGAGATTGGCTCCGAGCGCTGCCAAGACAGCCGCCTGCCCCCACCACGCCGTTGCATTGGACATGTAGAGCATCGCGGTCGCAATTGTTCCGGGCCCTGCGATCATCGGTATGCCGATGGGAAAGACGGACACATCCGTCAGTTCCTCATCAGCGAGCACACCTTCAGCTCTATTCTCTCGCCGTTCAGTGCGTTTCTCAAACACCATATCAAGCGCGATGATGAAAAGAAGAATGCCGCCCGCCGCCCGGAACGCATCAAAACTGATATGCATTGCATTCAACAGCCACGCACCGCCAAAGGCGAACCCATAGACAATCAGAGCGGCCGCAAAAACAGATTTCACCGCCATACGCCGACGATAGCGCGCCGACCCTTCAGCGGTGAGCGAGGCAAAAATAGGCGCAACGCCTATCGCATCGATCAAAACGAAGAAGGTTACGAAGCTTGTCGTGAAGAGTGTAAGGAATTCGGCGCTGAACATGCGCGCGGTTTAGGTATCGCTTGTGACCAAGTCAAGCAGCTCGCGCGTTTCTTGTGTGATCTCGAGTTCGCGGTCTGGCAATTCTAAGCCTTCTTGGGCTGGATCAGACGCGAGCGCCAGCAGCAGGCGGTGGCCAAGCAATCTTTGGCTAAGACCAGACTGGCCAAGCGGCCCGGTCGCTGACGCAATTGCACCAAACCCCAGATCGACATTTATCCCGGGACACGGCGCGCCGCGTTCCAGGATTGCAATTCCTTCAGCGAGGCTGAGCATTTCTGGATAGCTTTCAACGACGAGCTTAAGAACAGACATTTAACCAGCCTCCAGATTCAAGGCGTTATCTCTTTTGACAAGGTCGCGGCATTTGGACAGCGCCTTATAGAGATTGCTCGCAGCAATGTGCGCGGAAATTTCTTTGATCAAATCACGCTCTTCCAGCATGGGCGTCACCGCGATTAAATCAGCAAGGGCACGCATGGTGCGATCATAGGAGGGACCTTCAACGTCGCCGCTGAGGTACATTTGCATTACCGAAAAATAGGCTCGTTTAGCCGGCGTGTTGACGTCTTCTGGCTGCATGATGTCTTTTTCACGCAATACACGCGCTTGATTTTCAAGCAATAATACGCCGCGCCGGTCCCCATTACGAACCACAGCGCCGTTCAAAATGAACGTCTCCCCCGGTTTTAATGACAGCTTTAAAGGCATGAATTTCATCCAATTTCGTTACGATACATTAATTATATACCGCGAACGGGTTAACGGATGCTTGCCAATACTTAGATATTGCAAATACGCGTAAACCACTTTTTGGCGCAGATAAGCACGGCCAGACCTTCACAAACGCCCCAAAACAGCGCAAAAAACACCCTATGGCACTTCAAGATACGCATATTCACGTCCACGCTTACGGCCCATGCTCCCCTCAAGAGGTCGAGGCGGCGCTGGTAGAAGCCGAAAAACTCGCGGAAAGCCGCGGTCAAAGAATGACAAGGATCCGGCGCAAAGTTTTGCGCTTGCTGCTGGAATCACCGGAACCGGCAAAGGCTTATGATCTGCTTGCAAATTTAGATGGCGAAGGTTCACCAAAGCCGCCGACAATTTATCGCGCGCTCGATTTCCTCCAAAATGTTGGGCTCGCGCATAAAATTGAAAGCCTCAACGCCTATGTCGCGTGCGGCCATGCCAGCCACTCACATTCGGCGGTGTTTTTGATCTGCGATACGTGCGGCGGCGCTGAAGAACTACACGCTGTCACGACCACCTCTGCAATCGAGGCTGAGACAAAAGCGGCTGGCTTTAAAATCGCTCACGCGATGGTCGAGGCGCACGGCACGTGTAGAGCCTGCTCAGCTTAACCCGCGCGCATCAGATATATTGGAGGGAAAGCCAATGATCACGCTTTGGCAGGGATCGGCAAACCAGTGGGATTGCGACGAGATGGGGCATATGAATGTCCGCGTCTATATTGAGAAAGCCATTGAAGGCCTCGGTGTGTTTGCCCAAGCGATCCAGATGCCACACGCCTTTAAGCCCAATAGCGTCTCCACGCTCATCGTCGCCGATCAGCATATCCGCTATATCCGCGAGGTTCATCCAGGCCGCCCACTGACCATGACAGGTTGCGTGCTCGAGATTGGCGAGAGCGATTGCTGGCTGTATCAGGAAATGCGCCACGCCGATGGGACACCGGCTGCTGCCTTCCGTACAAAGCTAATCCACGCCAGAGCAAAAACCGGAGACGCCTTTCCTTGGTCGACGCGAACCCGCGACGCGCTGAAGGCTTTAAAAGGCAAGCCGCCAAAGGATACCACCCCGCGCTCAATCAAGCCCGATAGCGAGATACGCCCCGCCGCCGAGGTCACGCGCGATATTGCCCGCACGCATGATGCGACTTTAATCGGCATGGGCACCGTGCCCGATAATCATTGCGATCTGCATGGCCGTATGCGGACTTCCTGGTTTATGGGACGCATGTCTGACAGTGTGCCCAATCTGCTTTATCAGTGGCGCGCGGAAGTCACCAAAGCTGCTGGAAAAACGCGCACAGGTGGAGCTGTACTGGAATATCGCCTCGTCTACCGCGCCTATCCACGCGCAGGCGACACTTACGAGATTTATGCAAGCTACAACTATGCCACTGACAAGGTTCACTCGCTTGTCTATTGGATTGTTGACCCCGCCTCCGGCGCAGCATGGGCCTCAACCGAGGCGATCGCAGTGGCCTTCGATCTGGACACACGAAAGATCATCAAGTCTCAGCCAGAACAGCTTGAAATATTAGAAAAAATGGCACCGACGGGGCTGTCTCTTTAGCGCCTGCTTAGTCTGCGGACATTTTGAGGGCGGCGCCCATTCCGATCGGTGCGACAACCAGCGCGAACAAGGTTGATGCGGCCAATAGGAGTGCTTCAGGCGGCAGGGCAACGGGGCTTGCCAAGGCCAGCGCGCCGAAGATCGCCGTTGGTACGAAGAAGGGCAAAGCGATCAGCGCAATGAGCAATCCGCCCCGGCGTACACCGGCGGCAAGGCTTGCACCAAAACCGCCCCATAAGAAAAAAGCTAACCCGCCCAATCCATAAGCGGCCATAGCGCGCAATGTTTCCTCAGGCGGCACACCGAGAATGATCGCAAGCACAGGGCTTAACAGGACAAGCGGCACCCCGGACACGAGCCAATGCGCCAGCGTTTTGACCAGCGCAATCAATGACACCATCACATCGCTGGTCAGCCATAGGTCGAGCGTTCCGTCTTCAAGGTCAGCTTGGAACAAGCGCTCCATCGTGACCAGCGAGGCCAGCGCCAGCGCAATCCAGAGAACACCATAGGCGACCGCGGCAAGCTCGGCTGTATTGGTGCCGAGCGTCAGCGGGACAAGAAACGCCGCGCCTGCGAAGAAAGCTGATGGCAATATCGCCCCTGCCCCGCCTGCCCATGCTTCCTTTAGAGCCTGCGAGAATGCGGCGCGTATCGGGCGCGGCGCGTTCACAGTATCACCTCTCTCACATCTAGGATTGGTACATCGCCATGCACGGCCGCAAGAACTGAACCACCATTTTCGCGGTGCTCTTTGATCAGCGCACCAAGCATGGCTTTGCCATTTTCATCCAAGGCAGCGAACGGCTCATCAAGTAACCAGACCGGACGGTGAGTGAGCTGTGTGCGCGCAAGCGCCGTGCGCCGCCGCTGACCAGCAGATAGCTGCGAACCGGCCACGTCTTTGGCGCGCTGCAACCCCATTTTTTGCATCACAGCGCTAATCATCACCTTGCTGCTGCCATATGCCGTTGCCCAGATATACAAATGTTCGAAGGGCGTTTCATGCGGTTTTACACCAGAGCGATGCCCGATCCAGTGAAAGGACTGGCAGCTAGCTGTCCCCGTCTCAGCATGCGTTAAACCGGCTAAACAGCGCAAAAGCGTCGTTTTTCCGGCTCCATTGGCCCCGCGCAGCAATATCGCTTCACCAGCACTTACACGCAAAGACAGATCTCGAAACAACATCCGCTCGCCGCGCATGATGCCGAGATTATCCGCCGTGATATGCGCGCTCATGTCCATCGTGCAGACGTATCCGCCGGGAATAGGCCCGGTCAAGCAAGCTGAGCGATTACGGACAGATTGACGCCGTCCTATTATTTCGTTATTTCGCGAAGTATGGAAATAAATATCGCCGTACAGCGCCTCTCCGCCCTTGCCCATGAAAGCAGACTTTCAGTCTTTCGATACCTCGTTCAATGCGGGCCAGAGGGCGCGGCGGCGGGTGAAATTGCACGCGAGTTTGGGGTTTCGCCAAATACGCTCTCGGCGCATTTAAGCTTGCTGAACAATGCGGGCCTGACACAAAGCCGCCGCGATGGACGCTCGATTATCTACAGCACGCAATATGAGGGCATGAGTGCGCTGATGCTGTATCTGGTCGAGGATTGCTGCGGAGGCCGCCCGGAGCTTTGTGCGCCCGCCGCGACCGCGCTTCACGATGTCAGCCATTGCGAGGTGAGCGCCTAATGGCATCCGATCAACTCGATACGTCCCCCATCCGCGCGCTGGCCGCTGAGGGTATTGGCACTGCGCTCTTGCTGGCCACAGTGATTGGCTCCGGCATTATGGGCGAGACGCTTTCAGGCGGGAATGTCGCGATTGCGCTGCTTGGCAATACGATTGCGACGGGCGCGATTTTGATTGTGCTGATTACAATGTTCGGGCCGCTTTCGGGCGCGCATTTCAATCCGGCGGTGACGCTCGCCTTCTGGATGCGGCGCGAAATTTCTGCCGGATTATCGATTTTGTATGTCATCGTGCAGATTATTGGCGGCGTACTCGGGGTGTGGCTTGCGCATGCAATGTTTGCTGAAGAGATATTGCAGGTGTCAGAAAAACTTCGCGATGGGCCAGCGCAGGCGCTATCAGAAGGCGTGGCGACTTTCGGGCTTGTGGCCTGTATTCTTGCGAGCGTCCGGGTGAAGCCTGACGCTGTTGCGATGATTGTCGGGCTTTATATTACCGCTGCATACTGGTGCACGGCCTCCACCAGCTTTGCCAATCCGGCAGTGACCATTGCGCGCGCGTTCAGCGATACATTTGCGGGCATTGCGCCAAGCTCTGCGCCGTTGTTTATTGTCGCGCAGATTGTCGGAGCGGTGATTGCAACACTGCTCTGCGGTTGGCTGTATCGCTCCGTTAAGACGAACGCTTAAGCGCCTACTTCACCAAGCCGTTGGCTTTGACCATGACGTGGAAAATTTCGTTCTGCTCCATCACGCCTGCGACCAGTTCAGCGCCGGGGCCACTTGCAAAAACGGCGACATCTTCTCCGCCATGTGTTTCGGACGGAGACGGCAAAAGCGATTGCTGTTTGAAGTCTTTGTCGGTCGTGTCGATATCGGTCAGGTCAACGCGTTCGTCATCCTCAAACGTGTCATAAGCTGATGACCCATTGGCATAGGAGAGCGTTGTGTAGGGTTTTCCGTCCCCTGCTGGCGCGGGGCGGCCATCTGGCAGGGTCACTTTGCCGAGGATGGGATTGCCGCGCGCGGGATAGCCCTGAATGACGAATGTGTGGGAATGGTCAGCCGTGACGATGATCAGCGTATCTTCAGTACTGGTCATCTCTAGTGCGGCAGCGACAGCCTCATCAAACGCGACAGTATCGCCAAGCGCGCGCGCCGCATTGGTGCCGTGGTGGCCGTGGTCAATGCGCCCGCCTTCGACCAAGAGGACATACCCATCTTCATCTTGTGACAAGCGAGTGATCGCGGCACGGGTCATCTCTTCAATGCTCGGCTCACCCTCGCCGCTCGTATCGCGGTCGACTTCATATTGCATGTGGCTGCCTTCAAACAGGCCAAGGATACGCGCATCGCTGGCGAAGTTGATTGCATCAAATTCGGCCTTGTTGCCAATCGTCGCGTGTGCGCCGGACTTTGCGGTCCACTCTTCCAAGAAATTGCGGCCATCCTTGCGCTGTCCATCATCGTCTTTGGGCAAGAAGTGGCGCGCCCCGCCGCCAAGGACGATCTCGAAATGGTCCCCGGCTGGCCAATCGATGAATTGGCGGGCAATGTCCTTACAGGCATTTTCGCCTGCACCCGGCAGATCGCCATCGTCTTCCCAGTCGCGGTTCGGAACTTCTGAATAGGTGGACGCCGGCGTTGCATGCGTCAGGCGCGCGGTGGTGATAATGCCCGTAGCAAGCCCGGCACGCTCGGCAAGTTCAAAGATT
>CAZXTI010000035.1:0-10918 GCA_964643565.1 uncultured Hyphomonas sp.
GCTGGCAAGACACACCTATTCTCTGATCAGGATACCGCCTTAGAAGCGCTGCGCGGGGAGGTGTTATGACGGACGTGCTTTGGACAGCTTCTGATGCGGCGGTTGCGACTGGCGGAGAGACACAGGCTAGCTGGCTTGCGACGGATGTGTCGATTGATACGCGCAGCCTGAAGCCGGGCGATCTTTTCGTGGCGCTTCAGGATGTCCGGGACGGGCATGATTTTGTTCCGGCGGCGTTTAAGGCCGGTGCGGCAGCTGCGCTCGTTTCGCGCGATGTTCCTGATGCGGGCGGGCCGCTCTTGATCGTGGATGATGTGCTCTCGGCACTTGAGGCGCTTGGCATTGCCGCACGCGCGCGCGCTGATGCGGTTCGGGTCGCGGTGACGGGCTCTGTTGGCAAAACGAGCGTGAAAGAGATGCTCGCGCAAATCTTCCGCGCGGCGGGCACAGCGCATTGGTCTGTAAAGAGCTTCAACAATCATTTCGGTGTTCCGCTTACGCTAGCGCGGATGCCGCAACTGACGGCGCGCGCTGTTTTTGAGATTGGCATGTCGACACCGGGCGAGATCGCGCCGCGCAGCCGGATGGTGCGCCCGCATTGTGCGATCATTACCAAGATTGCGGCGGCGCATCTTGAGGGGCTTGGCTCGATTGATGGTGTGGCGGAAGAAAAGTCTGACATTTTTGCCGGTCTTGAACTGGGCGGCGCGGCGATCCTGCCATCAGGCGATGCCTTTCTCGGCTTTTTGCAAGCTCGTGCGACAGCGGCGGTTGAGGACGCTGATATTCTGACATTCGGCTTTGAAGATGGCGCTGATGCACGCATTTTGGATTATACAGCTGAGGGTCATGAAGCGGTTGTTCTGGTTGATGTTCTAGGCGAGGTGGTGCGCGTGCGGCTTAAGGCGGCTGGCGAACATTGGGCGCTCAACGCGGCTGCGGCTTTGCTGGCGAGTGTCTCAAGTGCGAAATTATCCGCTGCAGAGGCCGCTGAAGCCTTGTCTGGTTTTACGCCGCCTGAGGGACGCGGACAGGTCGAGATGTTGACCCTGCCAACTGGCGGAACAGTTGCGATGGTGGACGATAGCTACAATGCCAATCCGACGAGTATGCGTGCGGCGCTTAAAGCCTTGGCTGCGCGTCCCGCGAAGCGCCGCATTTTGGCGCTCGGTGCGATGGGTGAGCTTGGCGATGGAGCCGAGCGGATGCATGCGGATCTAGCCGAGCCTGTGGCGGCGTCAGGGGCCGATATTGTGTTTCTGGGCGGTGCTGGAATGGCGGCTTTGTCAACCACATTACCCGGTACGATTCAGCAACATTTTGAGGTCAATGCGAATGATCTGTGGACACCGATAAAAGAACTGCTTCGTGACGGTGATACGCTCTTGATTAAAGGGTCGAATGCCTCCGGAATGGTGCAGCTGGCGGAGGCCTTGCGCCAATGGAGCGTGGACCCGGATCAGCAGGTGATGGAAGGCAGTGCGACATGCGCTGCAAAGGGTATGTGATGCTATATGGACTTTTCGCAGGCGATGCAGGCCTGTTCAACCTTCTCAACTACATTACATTCCGAACCGGGGCGGCGATCGTCACCGCATTTTTGCTTTCGGCGATGTTTGGCGGCGTTTTGATTAATGCGCTTCGCGCCCGCCAAGGCAAAGGCCAGCCGATCCGCGACCTATCGCTTGAAGCACAGCTCGCCAAGCAGGGGACACCAACCATGGGCGGCTTCATCATTTGGCTCGGCCTGTTTGTTGGCACGCTGATGTGGGCAGACCTCACCAATCCTTATATTTGGACGGTGTTGTTCGTCACGGTGACCTTCGCTTTGCTCGGCTTTCTTGATGATTATGCCAAGGTCGCCAAACAGACAGATGCGGGCGTTTCGGCGAAGATCCGTTTGCTGGTTGAGTTTATCGTGGCTGGGCTGGCTGCTGGCTTTATTATGGGGCTGCATGGGGCGCATACGCCGCTTGGCTATGCCGATTGGGGGCCGCTCAGCGAGCTGGCGCAGTGGATTGCGAACCTTGCGCCGATGACGAGTGTGGCACCCAATGACCCGGCATTTGCTGGCGGTGTGGCCGTGCCCTTTGTGAATGATTATTTCTTGCCACTTGGCGGCCTGTTCATCGTGTTCGGCATGGTGGTCGTGGTCGGGTCGGCAAACGCGGTCAACTTCACGGACGGGCTGGACGGTCTGGCGATTGTGCCGATGATGGTGGCTGCGGCGGCTTATGCCTTGATTGCCTATCTGACGGGGAACTTCCGGTTTGCCGATTATCTCGGCATTCAGTTTGCGCCCGGAACGGGGGAGTTGGCTGTTCTGCTCGGCGCGATGCTCGGCGCGGGCATGGGCTTCTTATGGTACAACACCTATCCAGCGCGCGTCTTTATGGGCGACACCGGATCACTTGGGCTCGGCGGCATGCTGGGCATTGTGGCGGTCGCGGTGAAGCATGAATTTGCGCTTGTTATCATTGGCTTCCTATTTGTGATGGAAGCGATGTCTGTGATCATGCAGGTTGGCTATTTCAAGCTGAGCCGGCGAATGACCGGCGAGGGCAAGCGCATCTTCTTGATGGCGCCGCTCCATCACCACTTCCAGAAACTCGGCTGGCCGGAAACCCGCGTCGTTGTTCGGTTCTGGATTTTATCAATTCTGTTCGCCCTTGCGGGCCTGGCAACCTTGAAGCTGAGGTGACGCAGAAAAGATGATCCCAATCACTGAATATGCCGGGCGCGATGTCGCCGTTTTCGGACTAGGCCGCACAGGTCTTAGCGCCGCCAAAGCCCTTGAGGCTGGCGGTGCGCGTGTGCACGCCTGGGACGATAACGAGACAACCCGCGAAAAGGCAGAAGCAGCCGGGATTAATCTATCGGACATTAACAAACGCGATTGGCAGAATTTTGCCGCGCTCGTGCTGTCGCCCGGCGTGCCTTACAAGTTTCCCCAGCCGCATCGCATTGTGCGTATGGCCGAGATGACCGGAATACCTGTTGTTGGCGATATGGAACTGTTTGCGCGCGCGGTGCAGCAACTGCCCGAGCGAGGCAGACCCAAAGTGGTGGGCATTACCGGGACAAACGGGAAATCGACAACGACGGCGCTGATCGGGCATATCCTGAAAGAAGCTGGACGGGATGCGCGCGTCGGCGGCAATATTGGCAAGGGCGTGCTCGACATGGCTCCGCTTCACGCCAATGCGATTTATGTGCTGGAGCTGTCATCCTATCAGCTCGATCTGGTCAAGAGCCTGCATTGCAATGTTGGCGTGTTCCTCAACCTATCGCCGGATCATCTCGATCGGCATGGCGGGCTGGAGGGCTATGCCGATGCCAAGAAGCAGATATTTGCCAACCAGACGCGCGCTGATTACGCGATTGTTGGCGTGGATGATTTATTCAGTCAGGCCTTGTCGATGGGGCTATCATCTCGCAAAACGGCGCGGGTTGTGCAGGTTTCCTCCGAATATGCGCTTGGGCGCGGCGTGAGCGCAGTGCATGGACAACTTTATGACAGCCTGACGGGCAAAGCGATGCCGATCGGCGATTTGGGCAAGGCACCAGCACTACCGGGTCGGCACAATCACCAGAACGCCGCTGCTGCCTATGCAGCTTGCCGTGTCTTGGGGCTGGAACCGGGTGTTATTCTCGAGGGAATAAAATCCTTTCCGGGGCTTGCGCATCGGCTGGAAATTGTTGGGACAGTCGACGGGGTGCGCTTCATCAATGATTCCAAAGCAACCAATGCTGAGGCGGCCAAGCAGGCTTTAAAAGCGTTCCCGCGCGTCTATTGGATTGCTGGCGGGAAAGCCAAGTCAGACGGCATTGACGCGCTGGAGCCCTGCTTCTCGCGCGTTGCGAAGGCCTATTTGATCGGCGAAGCACAGGACAAGTTTGCGCAAACACTGGACGGGCACACGTCGGTTGAAAAAAGCGGTACGCTGGAAAATGCCATCTTGCATGCTTTGCGCGATGCGAAAGCCGCCGATGAGCCTGATCCGGTTATTCTGTTGTCGCCAGCTTGTGCCAGTTTTGATCAGTTCAAAGACTTTGAGGCGCGCGGTGATGCGTTCCGCAATATCGTATTGGGACTGCTTGGTCAGGACGCCATAATGGAGCCAGCATGACCAGCCTCGCGCGCACAGACCGCTCGGTTGTGGCCGAGTGGCGCCGCACGATTGACTGGCCTATTCTGGCGGCATGTTTCCTTCTTCTGGCAACCGGCTTGCTTTTATCCTTGTCGGCTGGCCCTCCGGCGGCTGAGAAAATTGGTTTCCAAACCTATCATTATGTCTACCGGCATATTGTGTTTGTGTGTGCCGCCATTCTGGTGCTGGTCTCTGCGTCGATGCTGAAAGTGCAATGGGTGCGCCGATTTAGTGCGCTGATATATCTTGGTTGCTTTGCGCTGATGGTGTGGGTGCTATTGTCGGGGCATGAGGCAAAAGGCGCGCAACGCTGGATCAGGATTGCCGGGTTCACATTGCAGCCCTCTGAAATGATCAAACCGGCTTTGATTGTGCTAAGCGGCTGGCTTCTGGCGCAGCGCGAATTGTTCCCGCGTGGGCCGTGGACGGTGATTTCATTCGCGCTTTATGCAGCCGTCGTGGTGTTGCTCTTGCTCCAGCCAGATGTTGGGCAGACGGCGCTCTTGAGCGCGGGCTTTTTGATTACATTCTACATATCTGGATTGCCTTGGCGCTGGGGAGCGGGCTTTGCTGGCGGCGGCGTGGTTCTGGGCGGGCTATTATATCTCACCATGCCACATGTGCGCGAACGGGTTCACATGTTTGTTGTCCCATCAGCGTCTGACACCTACCAGATCGACAAGGCGGCTGAAGCAATCGCAAATGGCGGCTTGTTTGGTATTGGTCCGGGCGAGGGGGCAATTAAGTTTCAACTGCCCGATGCGCATACCGATTTTATCTATTCGGTGCTGAGCGAAGAGTTCGGCCTGATTGCTGCGCTGGCCTTATTGGCACTATATGCGTTGATCGTTTTGCGGGGCTGCATGCTCGCCTCGCGGATTGAAGACCTGTTTCCGCGCGCTGCAGCGACCGGATTATTTGCACTTTTTGGCCTTCAGGCTGCCATAAACATCGCTGTAAATGTCTCCTTGATACCGCCGAAGGGCATGACGCTTCCATTTGTTTCCTCTGGGGGGTCATCCTTGATCGGGACGGCGCTGACATTGGGTCTGGCGTTGGCACTGGTCCGTCGGCATGGCGCGCATATACGCTGGAGAAAATCCTATGGCTGAGACAATAGACAAACCGCTCGTCATCATCGGTGCAGGTGGAACGGGCGGGCACATGTTTCCGGCAGCCGCTTTTGCTGAAGAGATGCGCGCGCGGGGCTGGGCGGTCGGTCTGATCTCGGATGTGCGCGGGCTACGCTATGGCGAGAATTTCCCGGCGGACTGGAAAGAAGAAGTGCAGGCCGCTAGCCCGAATATGCGCAAACCCTGGACGCTGCCGGGCACAGCGCTGAAGCTGAATAAAGGGATTGGCGAGGCGAAGAAAAAAATGAAGCGGCTAAAGCCTGCCCTTGTTGCAGGCTTTGGTGGCTATCCGGCATTTCCCGCTTTGGCGGCGGCGCGGCGCAGGGGTGTGCCGATTTTGATCCACGAACAGAACGCCGTGTTGGGGCGCGTGAACCGTCAGTTTGCAAAATATGCAGGCGCGGTGGCAAGCGGATTTGCGCGGCTCGATCGTCTGCCGCGCGGTATAAAGCATGTGCCGCTTGGTAATCCTGTACGCGCGCCTATTGCGGCCAAGCGCGATGTGCCATTTCCCTCCGCTGACGGGGAACTAACAGTGTTCATCACCGGCGGCTCGCAGGGCGCGAAGATATTGGGCGATATGTTGACGCCAGCGCTTGCCGAACATACGAGCGCGAACTTTCGCTTGCGGCTCAATGTGGTTCAGCAAGTGCGCGCCGAACAATTAGATCAGGTCAAAGCCGTCTATGAGCGCATGGGCGTGAAGCATGAGCTGAAGTCTTTCTTTGACGATATGCCGGAACGTCTGGCGGCGGCGCATTTGGTGATTGCGCGCTCTGGCGCTGGCACGGTGAGCGAGATTGCTGCGGTTGGACGCCCAAGCATGCTGGTTCCGTTCAAGCTTGCAATGGATGACCACCAAACGGCAAACGCAGGTGCACTTGTCGATGTTGGCGCAGCTGATCTGATTGCGGAAGAAAATCTCTATCCCAACCTGATCGGGCAATTGATCGAAGCGCGCCTCAGCGATGGCAAGGAGCTGCGTGAACGGGCAGCGGCTGCGAAAGCGGTAGGCACGGTGAGCGCGGCAAGTGATTTGGCGGATTTGGCGGAAGAGATTAGTCATTAATGAATGAAAACGCGCATCAAAGAGAATTGGCAAAATTGGCTAGGCAAATTTATTGTACTTCCTTTGCTGACACTTCACTTCGGTTATGCAGTGCTGGTCTATTTGGGTTGGGTGCTTAGGACGGCTTTTTAAATAAAAATTTGACGAATAAATTTCGATTCTTCAGGATACATACGATGACATCACCAACTCCTTTTAATCTCGGTCCGGCGCATATTGTTGGCATTGGCGGCATTGGTATGTCGGCGATTGCTGATGTGATGTTGACGATGGGCTATGAGGTGCAAGGCTCTGATATTCGCGAGAGTGAGATTGTTGAGCGATTGCGCGCGCGCGGCGCAAAGGTTTTTATCGGCCATGACGGAGCGCATGTTAAGGGCGCAGGAACGGTCATCGTGTCCACCGCGATCAAAAAGGGAAACCCGGAAGTTGATGCAGCGCGCGCGGCAGGTATTCCGGTGGTGCGCCGCTCCAATATGCTGGCAGAGATTACGCGGCTGAAATACACGGTGTGCGTGGCCGGAACGCATGGCAAGACGACAACGACCAGCATGGTCGCAGCGCTGCTTGACGGGGCAGAGGTAGACCCGACCGTAATCAATGGCGGGATCATTCAGGCCTATGGCTCCAACTATAAGGCCGGAGCGAGCGAGTGGATGGTGGTCGAGAGCGATGAAAGCGACGGCACATTCGCAAAGCTGAAACCGACCTGCGCGATTGTCACCAATATCGATGCGGAACATATGGACCATTACGGCACGATGGAAAACCTGCGCGATGCGTTTGACACCTTCGTTGAGAATTTGCCGTTTTATGGCTTTGCAGTCCTCTGTACCGATCACCCGGAAGTGCAGGCGCTGGCGTCTCGTATTATTGACCGTAGGCGGATTACCTATGGGTTTAACCGGCAGGCCGATGTTCGCGCGGTCAACATGAAAACCGATCTACAAGGCGCGCATTTTGATGTGGCGCTACGCAGACCTGGCAGCACGGCGCCGCGCATGATTGAGGGACTGGTTCTGCCAATGGCGGGCGAGCATAATGTGCAAAACGCGCTGGCAGCGATCACCGTGGCGATTGAGCTGGGCGCAAGCGACGAACAGTTGCGCGCGAGCTTGGCAGGCTTTGGCGGAGTGAAACGGCGCTTTACTGATGTCGGTGAGTGGACACCGAAGGCAGGCGAGGCGCCAGTGAAAATCATCGATGACTATGGTCACCACCCGGTTGAGATTGCTGCCGTTTTGAAAGCCGCGCGCGATATGCTGGGGCAGGGCCAACTCATCGCCGTCGCCCAGCCCCACCGCTATACACGGCTGGAAGACCTGTTTGAGGAATTTTCCACCTGTTTTGACAAGGCCGACCATGTGCTGATCTCACCTGTCTATGAGGCGGGCGAGCAACCGATAGAGGGCATCAATCATGAGGCGCTGGTCAAATCGATGACAAGCCATGGGCACAAGGGCGCGCGCGCGATTGGCTCGCTCGATGATCTACCCGAAGAGATCAAGGCGCTGGCAAAGCCCGGCGGCATGGTCGTGTGCCTCGGCGCGGGCAGTATTTCGGCCTATGCGAATGGGCTGGCGGAAAAGCTTGAAAAGGGCTGATTATTATCGTATATCGATAATATGACTTATTCTGATGACCGTTATGATTTGCCTGCGGGCGAAATTGTTTCCATTCCGTTTGGCGGCGTGTTGCGCCATTATGGTGTTGTGACAGCGCGCGGCACGGTGATCTCGAATTCACGTGCGGCAGGCGGTGTTGTGGAGCAGAGCCTTGAGACATTTAAGGCGGGGCGCACATTGAAGCGGCATGGACGCCGGGGCGCGAATGCCTACCAAGTCGAAGCGAGGGCGCGACGCAAACTTGGGCGCTCATACGATCTTACGGGGTCAAATTGCATCGATTTCACCCAATATACGCATAAACGCCGCGCAACGCATTGGGCGGTTGGCCGGGCGACGCTGATGGCGTTTGGCGATATGCTAGGCGGTTCGAAGCGGCGCTGATCGCCTAGCTTGTGCGCAGGACGCGTGCGGGTGGATGCGAGAGCGTGGCGAGGCCGACAATGATACCGCCGAGCGCAGCTGCGATAATGGCGAAGGCCGAGACGATTAGCATCGGACCCCAAGGCATAATCCATTCAGCTTCAAATTGGTGCACCACCACCGGATAGGCTGCGCCGACGCCCATCAATGCGCCAAACAGCGTGGCCACGAACCCGGCCAATGCGAACTCACCTGCATAGAGGCCAAGTACGCCGCCGCGCGTTGCACCGAAGGTTTTCAGCAAGGCGCTTTCATTGCGGCGCTGGCGGGCCATAGCCGCGAATGCGCCAATCAGTACGAGCAGGCCAGCGAGCATAACGATGCTGGCAGCCGCATTGATGGCGACGGAAATATTGCCGAGCAGGCGGACGGCGGCTTCAAGCGTTTCGCGGGTCTGGAAGACAACGACATCTGGAAGCCGGTCGCCGAGCACATCGATAATACCATCCTCGATATTTTCTTCAGTTCGGGCGATGGCGCGGTGCTGCGGGTTGGAGGCTTCTAATGTGCCGGGTGAGAAGACGAAGGCGGTGGTTGCGCTCGCGCCGAAGCCGCCCCAATCCACATTGCGTGTTGAGGCGACGGTGGCCGTTACTTCGCGTCCTGAAATCCGGAACGAGATTGTATCTCCCAAGCCGACGCCCATGCCTTCTGCGGCGTCTGATTCCACCGATACCAGAAGCGGGCCGTCATGGTCCGCGCTCCACCATTCGCCCTCGACGATTTCAGCTTCCGGCGGCTGCGCGCCGACATAGGGCATGAATAATTCATTCTCTACGACCCAGCGCTCATCTTCTGTAACATCTTCTGGAACAACGGGTTCGCCTTTTAGCTTTGTCACGCGGCCAAGAATAATCGGTGCGCGGCGATATTTTTCCGGGTCGTCAATCTCGACACCTTGCTCGGCCATCAGCCTGTCGAACAGGTCGATGTCCTGATTGGCAATTTCGACAAAGAAGAGCGAGGGCAGGTTTGCACGCGTGGTTTCATTCACCTGATTGAGAATATTGGCTTGGATGGAGGCCACAAAGACCAGCAAACCAAGACCTAAGCCAAGCGCAGGCGCAATGGTTGGCGCGAGCGAACCGGGGCCGCCAAGGTTTGCTAATGTTAGGCGGGTCATGCCGCTTGCGGTTTTGGCCGCGCTGCGCGCAAGGCGGCGGATGATATTCGCCATGCCGAGCAGCACCAGCCATGCGACAGACGCGCCGACGATCAAGGCGACGGTTACCAATGGCTCGTCGCTAGACCAAACGGCCAGCGCAACGAGGGCGATCGCGGCAAGAATAGCTCCGATGCGTTCGGGGCGCGGGGTTTTGGTTTTGTCGTCTTCGCCAAGATTGCGAAACAGCGCGGCCGGACGTGTGGCGCGCGCACGGCCTAGCGGCGGGAGGGCAAAAATGGCAGCCGATAAGAGGCCCAATAGCAAGGCGCGGATGAGCGGGGCGGGGTAGATTTGCAATATGGTGGGCAAGGGGATGCGGTCGTCAAGAAAAATAGCAATGAGGAAAGGTGTGGCTGCGCCAAGGATAACACCGATCATGGCGCCAAGCAGCGCAAGCGCGCCGAGTTGCAAGAGATAGGCGGTGCGGATTGTGCCGGATTCTGCGCCAAGGGCTTTAAAGGCTGCGATAGAGGGAATGCGGGTTTCCAGAAATGCGGTGCTGGCTTGCGAAATGCCGACGCCGCCTGCGATGAGGGCTGCAATGCCGATGACGGAGAGGAAATCATTCAACATGCCGAGCAGGTTTTCTAGCCCCTCGACGGCTTGTTCAGGTCCGCGATAACTCAGCCCGTTGGCGCCCCATGCTTCCTCGGCTGCTGTTTCCAGCCCGTCTTCTATCGTCTTGTCGTTTAGCAGGATACGATAAGACGCGCGAAATAATCGCCCATCAGCAAGGCGGCCAGATTCTTCGACGGCCTTGATGTCTATGGTGACAGCCGGACCGAAGGTTCCGGGCGTGCCGATGCCGTCTGATTCTTGATCGAGCTGGGCGCGGATCGTTGCCGGAATACGGCCAATGTCGATCGGGTCACCGATTTTGAGATTGAAATTTTCCAATAGGGATTGGGTGGCGGCGACCCCCCATCGGCCATTTTCAAAGGCGAGGGCAGCGCGCAAATCAGCCGCGCCGCCAGACAGGATGGGCGCGCCGATAAGGGGGTGGCGCTCGTCCACGGCGCGCACATCGACTTGCCGGCGTACATCGCCTGCTTCGCCCATGACGTTTAAGGTGATGTTCTCGGAGAATTGACCGCGCTCTGCCAGCCAGCTCAATTCATCGGGCGAGGCACGCCGTTGCACGGCTGAGAAAGACGCGTCTCCGCCCAGCAGGGTTTTGGATTCTGCTTTCAACCCATTGGAGAAACCTTGAGTCACCGAGCCTGCCGCAGCAATGGCAAAGACACCGAGCGCTATACAGGCCAGATAGACCCAAAACCCAGCCAAGCCGCCAGCCAGCTCGCGTGATGCGATGCGAAGGGGGAGCCGGTTCATGAAAGCTGCCCGTCGCGCAT
>CAZXTI010000036.1:0-8893 GCA_964643565.1 uncultured Hyphomonas sp.
ACACAGATGCGCTTGTCCGGCGAAGGCGAAGCGGGCGGGCGCGGCGGACCGCGCGGAGACCTTTATATTTTCTTCGACGTGCTCGGCCATGAATTGTTTGAACGCGACGGCGCAAATCTGCATTGCCTGACACCTGTTACGATGGCGACGGCGGTGCTTGGCGGCGAGATTGAGATCCCGACCATTGATGGTGGGCGCGCGCGCGTGTCTATTCCTGAGGGCGCACAAACCGGACGCAAGCTACGCCTGCGCGGGAAGGGCATGCCGAGCCTGCGCGGTAGCGGAAAAGGTGATCTTTATATCGAGCTGTTCGTGGAGACGCCGCGCAAATTGACGGCGCGCCAGAAAGAGATCATGCGCGAATTTAGCGACTGTTCGGTGGCAGGGTGCAGCCCGGAAAGCGAAGGCTTTCTGGGGCGTGTGAAGCGCTTCTGGGATGATTTAACCGACAATGATGAAGTGCATCCAAACTAGACTTGGTCTGGACGCGGCGAGAAAAAAAGTAGACTGTTCAGGAAAGCTATTTTTCTGAATGGACACGCTAATGAAACCCCATGCACTAACCGCCCTTGCAACGATTTTCCTGTTAAGTGGATGTACGCCTGACCAAGCTTCGGCCCCAACTCCGGCTTCCGCTCCGGCGCAAGATGGCGCTGCGGTTTCTTATAATGTTTCGTTTGAAAACGCGGCCCATCATGAGGCCGAGATTGCGGTTGCTTTTCGCGGCGTTGCCGATGGCCCGCTTACTGTTCGCATGTCGCGCGCGAGCCCCGGACGTTATGCGATCCATGAATTTGCAAAGAACGTCTATGGCGTGACGGCGACAGGGGCTGATGGGGCGGCGTTGAAACTGTCCCAGACGGACCCTTATTCCTGGGTGATTGAAGGTCATTCGGGCACGGTGGACCTGACCTATACGCTTTATGCAGATCGCGCCGACGGCACCTATAGCCAGATCGATCGGACCCATGCGCATTTGAATGCGCCGGCAACATTTATGTGGGCAGAAGGCATGGAAGCGCGCCCTATTGAGGTGACGTTTCAGCCTTTGTCTTCTGATTGGATTGCCGCGACGCAGTTGCAAGTCACAGAAGACCCGATGCAGTTTAATGCGCCTGATTTAAATTATTTTCTGGATAGTCCGATCAAGCTTGCAAAGATGGATGTGCGCAGCTGGCAGATTGCAGACGGGCAAACCATTCGTCTGGCCGTTCACCATTCTGGCGCGGCTGAACATGTTTCAAAACTGGTGGAGAAAACCAAGAAGGTCGTGGACGAACAGATTAAAGTGTTCGGTGAAGCGCCGCAGTTTGACTATGGCGTCTACACATTTCTGGCAGCCTATGTCAGCCAAGCAAGCCGTGACGGAATGGAGCATCGTAATTCAACGATATTGACGCGCCCTGATGGTCTTGAGGAAAGCAATTATGCGCATCTCGGGACAATTTCACATGAGTTTATCCACGCCTGGAATGTCGAGCGGATCCGGCCTGCCGATCTGGAGCCATTTAATTTCACCGATGCAAACCCGAGCCAGAGCCTGTGGTTTGCCGAAGGGTTCACCTCTTATTATGGCCCGCTGACCATTCGTCGTGCAGGTGAGCAGAGTGTCGAGGATTATGTTGGCGGGTTAGGGCGCACGCTTAGCCGCATCATCAATGCGCCCGGCAGGCGATTGCGTGGCCCGGCGGCGATGAGCTTGCGCGCGCCTTTTGTCGATGCGTCCACCTCGATCGATCCAACCAATAATGCCAATACATTTGTCTCCTACTATCCTTATGGCGCAATGATTGGTTTGGCGCTTGATCTGACCTTGCGCACGCAATTTGAAGACGTGACGCTGGACGATTATATGAAACTTGTCTGGCGCACCTATGGCAAAACAGAAAAGCCGTATACGAATGATGATTTGCAAAGTGCGCTGGCGGAATTGACCGGCGACGCGGCATTTGCGGCGCGCTTCTTTGACACGCATATTCACACAGGCGAGATGCCGGACTATGTACCATTGTTTGAAGCGGCGGGTTTGACGTTCGGGCCGTCTGCACCAGAGGCTGCGTGGCTCGGCGCTGCGCAGCTTTCAGATAATGACGGCAAGGTCGAGATCGCATCCAGCACTTTGCGCGGCACGCCGCTTTATCAGGCCGGGCTGGACAGCGGCGACGAGATTATTCGGATTGGCAGGCAGAGGATCACAAGCACTGATGATATTGACGCAGTGCTCAGCGGCAATGCTGTCGGGACTTCACTTCCCATTCGGTATCGCCAGCGCGGCGTCGTGCGCACATCGAGCATTGTGCTCGCAGCCGACCCGGCGCTTAGCCTCAGCTTTATGCCAAACCCAACCAATGCGCAGATTGCATTCCGCGCTGACTGGCTGGGAACCGACTAGCTCTCATTATAGCGATAGCCGACGCCGTACAGGGTTTCGATGGAGTCAAATTCACCGTCAACTTGGCGGAATTTTTTGCGTAGCCGTTTGATGTGGCTGTCAATTGTGCGGTCATCAACATAGATCTGGTCGTCATAGGCGGCGTCCATAAGCTGGTCGCGGTTTTTCACATAGCCCGGGCGCTGTGCCAGACTTTGCAGGATCAGAAACTCGGTGACGGTCAGGCGCACCTGCTCGTCTGCCCATGTGCAGGCATGACGGTTCGGGTCGAGGGTGAGGCGGCCACGAATGATCGGCTTATGGTCGCCTTCTTCCGGGCCAGCAACACCGCCGCGCGCCCGGCGCAACACGGCCTTAACGCGCTCGGATAGAAGCCGGTTGGAACATGGCTTACGGACAAAATCATCCGCGCCGATATTGAACCCGATCACTTCGTCGATCTCTTCATCCTTGGAGGTGAGGAAAATGACCGGCACGTCAGAGGTTTGGCGCAGCCGCCTTAAAAGCTCCATTCCGTCCATTTTTGGCATTTTAACGTCAAAAATGGCGATATCCGGTGGGGTGTCCGTTAGCGCGGGCAAGGCGGACTGACCATCAAAATAAGTCCGCACCTGATAACCTTCGGCCTCAAAGAACATCTTCAAAGATGTAACAATGTTTTCGTCGTCATCGACTAGCGCTAATGATGGCATGTCTGCCTCCCCATATTTGCTTGGCCGCAAAGGACCTGTTTATCTATCAATCACGGTTCTCTTCGTGCGAAAAGCCCCATCTGTCCTTACATTACAAACCAGCAATGTGGCGGGAGATGTGTGCAAATTGGGCCATTTCAAGGTGAGCTGCGCAAATAGCTGCCTTATTTGTTAATTTGGCCCGCTTAACTCGCCCGCTTTGATCGACGTAATCGACGCCAAAAGCGTTTACGCTCGGGGACGGGAAGGGGCGCAAGATTTTCCACAAAGGCTTCTGCGCAGGCGCGCCATGAATATTTCTCAGCGTGGGCGCGCGCCGCTGCCCGGTCAAGGGTCAGGCAATCTAATGCCGCCTGTCTTAAATCATCGCTGATGAAGCCGGCATTTGAACCGGGAACAATATCGCGCGGGCCGGGTGCGTCATAGGCGGCCACGGGCGTGCCGGCGGCCATCGCTTCCAGATTGACGAGGCCGAACGTGTCGGTCAGGCTTGGAAAGATGAAAACGTCTGCGCTGGCAAAATGCGTGCCCAGATCGTCGCCGAATTTTGACCCGAGAAAATGGACATCCGGATATTTGGCTTTGAGGGTTTCCAGTTGCGGCCCATCGCCGACGACAACTTTCGAGCCAGGTAGATCAAGCTCGACAAAGGCTTCGATGTTTTTCTCCACCGCAACGCGGCCAACATTCAGGAAGATCGGCCGCGGCAAGCCTTCATAAGGGTCGCCCGGCGCGCCTTCCGCGATACGGCGGGAGGGATGGAATTGTTCTGTATCAACGCCGCGCGTCCAGCTAACGACGTTATTAAAGCCGCGCGCTTCCAGTTCTTTGCGCATGGAGGGCGTGGCGACCATCACCTTGCCGGAATAACGGTGGAACCAGCGCACAAATTTGTATCCCCAGCCGACAGGGATGGGCACGCGCGCCGAAACATATTCAGGGAAGCGGGTGTGATAGGAGGTGGAAAACGGGTGCTTGTGTTTCAGGCACATGGCGCGCCCAGCCATGCCGAGCGTGCCTTCTGTTGCGATATGGATCGCGTCCGGCTCGAACGTATCAAAGCGCTCGGCGATATTTTTCTTTGCGCCGAGGGACAAGCGGATTTCAGAATATGTCGGCAAGGGGATGGTGCGGAACCCATCTGCAGGCGAGACGATCTCCCATTCATGGCCCATGGCTTCGCATTCGCCGATGACGCGTTTCATCGTGCGCACCACGCCATTGACTTGCGGTTCCCAAGCATCGGTAATTAACATGATACGCATGAGGTGCCCTACGATTCGACTTGGCGACAATGTGGAGCGGTGTGCGGCGAAGGTAAAGAAAAGAATTGATTTGGCTGGATGGAACCGCAAAGTTTGCGGGCATTTTCACGTTCGATAAATGTCGGCTTTAAGGCGTCCAGTCTGCATCTGCATCGCTCGCAGCTTCGTCCTCTCTGAGCAGGCCGAGATGGCGGGCGACTTGGCCAGTGATCTGTTTGACACCTTTGCCGGAGACACCGGAGACGAGTATCGGAGCCTTGCCGCTTGCCGCTTTTAGGGCGGCAGCTTTTTCTGCGATCTCTTCTTCGGCGAGTGCGTCGATTTTATTCAGCGCCAGAATTTCAGGCTTATCGTCGAGGCCAGCCTCATATTCGATCAGCTCGCCGCGAATGGTGTGATACGCGCCGACGACATCTTCTTGCGTTCCATCGATGAGGTGGATGAGAATTTTGCAGCGCTCAATATGGCCAAGGAAGCGGGTGCCAAGGCCTGCGCCGTCTGCGGCGCCTTCGATGAGACCTGGAATATCGGCGAGAACGAAACGGCTGCCGACGCCGACATCGACAACGCCAAGGCCGGGGTTTAGCGTGGTGAAGGGATAGTCGGCGATTTTCGGCTTGGCTGCGCTAACCACAGACAGGAAGGTGGACTTGCCCGCATTGGGCAGGCCGACGAGCCCGGCGTCTGCAATCAATTTTAGGCGTAGCCAGATCGTGCGTTCTTCGCCTTCTGCGCCCTTATTGGCTTGGCGGGGTGCGCGGTTGGTGGAGGATTTAAACCGCATATTGCCCCAGCCGCCATTGCCGCCGGGGGCGAGCAGAACGCGGTCTCCAACAGAAGTCAGGTCGGCGATCAGCGTCTCTTGATCTTCCTCGAAGATTTGTGTGCCGACGGGCAGTTTTATGATGCAGTCTTCGCCGCCGCGTCCGGTGCGTTGCTTGCCCATGCCATTGCCGCCGCGTTCGGCTTTGAAGTGTTGCTGGTAGCGGTAATCGATCAGCGTGTTCAGACCTTCAACGGCCTCAGCCCAGACATCGCCGCCCTTGCCGCCGTCGCCGCCATCTGGTCCGCCAAACTCGACATAAGCCTCGCGCCGGAATGAGGCAGAGCCATTTCCGCCCCAGCCGGACGCAATGTAGATTTTACATTGATCAAGGAATTTCATGTCGAACGTATCTTTCTAGCGTCTTTTTCCGGTCAGCGGATCTTTCAACGCCTCTTCTACCGGAGCGTTTCGAATATAGCGAGGGGAGCGCACAATAGTATTGCGCCCGGTGACATGCATTTCAATCTCGCCAACATGTTCAAAGCCGAGTTTTTCCAGCACGCGCCCTGAGGCCGGATTATCGAAAATGTACCCGGAGACAAAGCGGGTAATGCCCGCCTCGCGCGCCGCCCAGTCGAGCAGGCCTTCAGCCGCCTCGGTGACATAGCCATTGCCCCAATAGGGTTTGCCGAGCCAATAGCCGATTTCCCAGATGTTTTCTGCTGGATTGACCCGCATGATGCCGCAGCTGCCGATGAGTGTTTCCTCTTTCAGGATGGCGAAGGGGAACTCTGTGCCCGTGTCCCATTGCTTCTGGGCGAGGGTCAGCCAGTTTTCCGCGTCGCTAAGTGCATAGGGCCAAGGCGCGCGGCCAAGGTTCCAGGGAAGTTCTTTTTCCTGAAACAGCTCGGCTACACGCGGCGCATCGCTCAAATTTATGGGCCGCGCACTGAGGCGCTCCGTTTTGAAAATCGTCTTCATAGGTTCCTCCTTTATGGGGGAGGCATGAAAAAAGGGAAGCAGCGTCTGCCTCCCTTTAAATTCATATGAGGCTGCTTCGCGCAGCCTGCTGTGTCAGACTGCTATTCTGCTGCTTGCGCGAGCGGGGTGACCGACACGAATGCTTTATTGTCACGCTTGCGGGTGAATTTCACATGGCCTTCGACGAGTGCGAAGATTGTGTGGTCTTTGCCAAGGCCGACGCCTGTGCCGGGGTTCACCTTGGTTCCGCGCTGGCGGATGATGATATTGCCGGGCACGACATGCTCGCCGCCATATTTCTTGACGCCGAGATATTTAGGATTGGAATCGCGGCCGTTACGGGACGAACCACCTGATTTTTTATGGGCCATAACGGCGCTCCTACATCTTTAAAAGCTCTGTTGAGCGAGCTTATACCTTATTTATGCGTCTTTAGCGAATTCTGCAGCTTGTGAGACCCAATCGTCGCGCGTGATACGCCCTGGGAAGCTCATTTCCTGTTCCAATTCTTCGATCTGATCGCCTTTTAGCGCGGCGACCTGCCAGAAGTGGAAGATACCTGCTTCGTTCAACTTGCCTTCGAGCACTTTGCCGACGCCTTTGATCAGTTTCAGATCATCCGCGTCGCCTTGTGGGCCTTTCAAACGGCCGCGTGCATCCATGGCGGAGGTATCAGCCTTTTTCGGTGCTGGCTTTGGTGCAGCCTCAGCTTTTGGTGCGGCTGCCTTTTTAGGCGCTGCTTTCTTTTTCGCCGGGGCTTTTTTCCCGTCAGCAAGGATCGAGGTGATCTTTACAACTGTTTGAAGCTGGCGATGGCCCTTCTTGCGGCGGTATGTGTTGCGCTGGCGCTTCTTCATAATGATGATCTTGTCACCCTTGCGCTGGTCTGTGACCTCGCCAACCACGCTGGCACCAGCCACGAGCGGCGCGCCAATCGTCGACTTGCCGTCTGATCCAACCACCAGAACCTCATCAAAGGTTACTTGGGAGCCAGTATCCGCATCGAGCTTTTCGATGATGATTTCGTCATTTTCGGCAACTTTATATTGCTTGCCGCCTGTTTTGATGACCGCGAACATGGTTCATCCTTTCGGGCACTAGAAGTGCGTTATAATTACATGAACGCCCGCGCGCAGGTGCGCCGGGTGTGAAGAGCGCGAAAAACCACAAAGATGGCCCCGTGTCAAATGCGATTTTGATAGATTGCATGCCCAGTGTGCCCGTGTTTTGTAAGTGGCGGCAAAATGGCGCGAGTTCAGGCCGGATTTTGCCCCAAATACAGGGCTTGCCTGCGCCCAGCGCGAGACGTATTGAGTGGCCCGGCGGAGAGGTTCTGGCGTGGTGAAACAGGACGGTCTCGAAAACCGTTGAGGATATTAATGTCCCCGGAAGTTCAAACCTCTGTCTCTCCGTCAGGTTGTCTTCGATTTTTTTTCTTGCCGTTCGAGAAGATAATTAATACCGTTTTGGTCAGGGATAAATTTTGAGGGACTTACTATGACGCAGTCTAAAGCAGCAAACGGATACTTGTATAATACGGTCGCACCATTCGAGGGGCAGGACGCTGGCTCTAGAACAGGGATCGTTACAGATTTGACTGTCGGCAGTGCCTCAGCTCTCAGCTTTGCGTCTGATGTGTTCAGCGCACGATCACTCTCGGTGACAGGCGACGCCTTCGGTCTTATCAGCATCGCTCCGCCGCTTCAGAGTACAGCTGAGGATGATGATTTTGCTGGTGATACGTCGACCACAGGTGTTCTGCCGGCAGAGGGGTCGGTTTCAGGCTCAATCCAGTTTGATGGAGATGAGGACTATTTCGCGATTGAGCTCACGGCGGGCGAGATTGTTGTGATTGAGACGACGGCTAATGTTGATCTGACATTACGAGATGCGAATGGAACTATTGTAGCGATCGATAGTTTCCTTTCGGGTGGTGGGCGTCAGCTAGTTGCCAATGAGGGCGTTACTGGCACATTCTTCGTTGAGGTGGAAAGCTTTAGTAACACGGTTGATTACACGCTAACCAGCCGAACAATAATTGATGATTTTGCAGGCGATATGTCTACTACGGGTGTCTTGCCCATTGACGGATCTATTTCGGGTGCAATCCAGTTTGATGGAGATAGTGACTATTTCTCAATCGAAGTCACCGCAGGCGAGATTTTTATCATAGAAACAATGGCTGATGTTAATCTGGGTCTCGTTGATGCGAACGGTAACCCCGTGGCAAGTGATCGCTTCCTTGGGGACGGGGTGACTCAGTTAGCTTCACCTGAGGGCGCGGCGGGCACTTTTTTCGTAGTTGTGTCCAGCTTTAGGGATGAGGTGGATTACACGCTGACAAGTCGGACGGTTATTGATGATTTTTCTGGCGATAGAAACACTACAGGCCAATTGCCCATAGATGGATCTGCTTCTGGGGCTATTCAGTTTGTTGATGACGTGGATTTTTTTGCGATTGAGCTCACCGCTGGCGAGTTAATCGTCATCGAGTCGCTTGAAAATGTGTCTCTAAGCCTAATAAATGCTGCTGGCAGGTCTGTGGCTTTCGGCGGGCCACGGTCCGGTGGCGGCCAGCAGTTGGTCGCAGACGAGGGTGTAACGGGTACCTTCTTCGTTTCTGTTCGCTCTTTCAGCGGTGTAACTGATTACACGCTTACAAGCCGAATTGTCGTGGATGATTTTGCTGACGATACATCCACCACGGGTGTGTTGCCAACAGAGGGCTCTGTTTCAGGCTCGATCCAGTTTGATGGGGATGAGGATTATTTTGCCATTGAGGTGACCGCTGGTGAGA
>CAZXTI010000036.1:8993-10863 GCA_964643565.1 uncultured Hyphomonas sp.
ATAGTTTCCTATCGGGTGGCGGACGCCAGCTTGTAATAGACGAAGACATTACAGGTACATTCTTCGTTGAGGTGGAGAGCTCTAGCGACACTGCCGATTATACGCTGACAAGCCGGATTGTTGTGGACGATTTTGCTGACGATACATCCACCACGGGTGTTTTGCCAACAGAGGGTTCGATTACTGGCTCAATCCAGTTTGATGGGGATGAGGATTATTTTGCCATTGAGGTGACCGCTGGTGAGATTAATGTCATCGAGACGACAGATGATGTTCGTCTGACCTTGCGCGATGCGAATGGGAATTTTGTTGCTTCCGATAGTTTCCTATCGGGTGGCGGACGCCAGCTTGTAATAGACGAAGACATTACAGGCACTTTCTTCGTTGACGTGGAGAGCTCTAGCGACACTGTCGATTACACGCTGACAAGCCGGATTGTTGTGGACGATTTTGCTGACGATACATCTACGACAGGCGTGTTAGCAGTTGATGGGTCAATTTCGGGAAGAATCGACTTTCAGGGTGATGTCGATTTTATCGCGATCGATCTGGTTGCTGGCGAAGATTTTGTAATCTCGTCTGACGTTGATTTCGACTTATTCTTACTTGATGCTAATGGTTCCTTCCTTGATGCTAGCAACTTCATCGTTAATGACGACGGCAGCTTCGGGCGGGAAATTGTTTTCACACCCGGTACCACTGGTACCTTTTTTGTGAGTATCTCAGACTCTTTCTCCGAAGGTGATTACACTCTTAGCGCTACGGGTTTCGGTGTTGATCTTGCTGCGGACACAACAACGACCGGTGTCCTAATGCTTGATGGATCTGTCCAGGGTGTTTTGGGAGATTTTGATGACGAAGATTATTACGCCATTGCGCTGACGGCTGGCGAAGTTATCGCATTCGGTGCCGATCTAACTTCCGGAGATACACCGCTTTTGCAAATCTTTGATGCGACCGGTAATGCTGTTGATCCATCTCTTCTGACTGTAGATGGAGACGGGCTGATTTTTACCGCCAATGCGACGGACACTTTCTTCATCTCAGTAAGATCGGACACAGCGGATGAATCAACATTTGTGCTAAGCGCAATGACAGTCCCGATGATAAATGGGACGCCGGGCGACGACACGCTAGAGGGGACAAGCGAGAGTGACATTATCAACGGTCTTGCGGGTGATGATGTTATCATTGCCTCAGAGGGAAATGATACGATTGATGGCGGCGACGGAACGGACCGATATGACGCCTCCGCCTTCGTTGATTCTATAGATGTTGACTTGTCTGCTGGTACAGCAAGGACCGTCGATCAGTTTGGTAGTGAGATAGGCTTAGACACGCTGATCAGTATTGAGGAAGTCTTCACGGGCGCAGGTGCTGACCTCATAAGGGCAGCCGCAGATACGGTTTTGATCGATGCGGGTGACGGTGATGATATCATCTTCGGCGGTGAGGGTAACGAAACTATTTTTGGCAGGTTTGGCGACGATCAGGTCTATGGCAGTCTGGGTGCAGACACACTTGATGGCGGCGAAGGTGGCAGTGATGATATCATCTTTGAGCTATCGAATGAGGCTGTAAATCTGAACTTCCAAACAGGAGAGTTCTCTGGCGGTTTTGCAGAAGGTGATACGCTCACAGGTTTTGAAGTTGTTGGTGGTAGTGCATTTGATGATACGATCATTGGCGGCGATGGCATCAGGATTTTGGAGGGCGGTTTTGGTAACGATACCCTTATAGGTGTTAACGATGCGCCCACTTTTGAAGGCTCGACAATCGCAAACGTTCTTGTTGGGGGTGCTTTTTTCACAAGCACTATAACGGTTGGAACGGGTGACGACACGCTCATCGGGGGGGAAGGGAATGATCA
>CAZXTI010000037.1:0-10784 GCA_964643565.1 uncultured Hyphomonas sp.
ACGCGCTAATGGCCGTAAGGCTCGATCTACGGATTGCAAATGAGACGTGGACGGCTTAATGTGTTTTACCGATCCGAAATGCTGCTTCAGCAACTCTAAGACGGTCGAGGTGGCACCGCCTTGGAATACTTTCGCGCAGAATGCACCGCCCGGTTCTAAATGCCCAATTGCGAAATGGACGGCCATCTCGACCAATGCGACGGTTCTTAGGTGATCTGTTTGACGGTGCCCGGTCGTGTTGGCTGCCATGTCTGACAAGACAAGATCGGGTTTGCCATTAAGTCCGGCAAGCATCTGGCCAACCGCCTCAATATCATTCACATCACCTTCGATGATATGCACGCCTTGCAAGGGTTCAACCGGGAGCAAATCGATTCCCACGATTTCGGCTTGCCCGCGCGCTTGCAGAACTTGTAGCCAACCGCCGGGCGCGCAGCCCAAATCAACGACCCTGCGGCGATTATCCAGCAGCCCCGTCTTCTCATGAATTTCTAAAAGCTTGAACGCTGCGCGCGCGCGATAACCGGCATCCCTCGCCTTTTGCACATACGGGTCTGACAATTGCCGTTCAAGCCATTTCTTGGAGCTTTCGCTCTTTGCATTATGCGCGATGACCTTACGCTTGTTCACGCGCCGGCCAGAAGAGTTTTTCGCTGGGCCTTTTGGTTTCTTCCAGCGGCGTTTCTCGTCATCTGTCATGATCCAGCCGTCCCTGCTTCAACAGTTTGCGCCGATTGCTGCGAACCTGCATACGACGGCTTTTTTCTGCGCCGTTTTCGGCGGCGTTTGGTCGGGGGACCGTGCATCATCGACAATAGCAATCCTTCGCGTAATCCACGATCTGCGACGCGCAGGCGTTCGGTTGGCCAGGTTTCAATTGTCGCCTCAAGTATTGCGCAGCCTGCCATCATAAGGTCTGCCCGTTCCTCGCCGACTGTTGGCATCGCAAGGCGGCCCTCTCGACCAACGCGTCCGACATGCTCAATGATCGATTTGACTTCGCGCGTGCTCATCCAAATGCCGTCAACGCGATCTCTGCGATAGCGTTCCAAGCCAAGGTGAATACCAGCCAAACACGTAACCGTTCCGGATGTCCCAACAATATAAGCGCGCTTACTGCTCATCGCGTCTAAATAGTCTGCGCCGCATGGCCACCCACTAAGCAGTTCGCGCGCGCGGCCAAGCATGGCGCTATAATGGTCGGCTTCTGACAAGCCTGTGAAACTTTCGGTCAATGTCACGACACCAATCGGAAAACTGTTCCACGCTTCAACAGGGAGATGCTTTGTTAAATTGGCAATTGAGCGGGACTGTAGCTTGCCCAATTCAATAAACGCAATCTCCGTGGAACCCCCGCCAATATCGAGCACCATAACGAGGTCTGATTCTTCCTCATAAAGATCATGACATCCAATGGCGGCAAGCTGCGCCTCTTCGCGCGCGCCGATAATTTTGAAACCTAAACCGGTTTCGTTTCTGACTTTTGCGATAAACTCGGCGCCATTTGCTGCGCGCCTGCATGCGGCGGTTGCGATGCATCGCACCTTTCCGACGCGGTGATGCTTTAGTTTTTCTTTGATGTCTCGAAATGCAATCATTGCGCGGGCCATCGCCGCATCGCTCAGCATGCCGGTTGCCGATAGCCCCTCCCCCAACCGCACAACGTTGGAGTAGGAATCAACGACTTGAAACGTGTCAGCATGCCGACGCGCGATCAATAGTCTGCAATTGTTCGTGCCAAGGTCAACGGCCGCATATAACGGCACCTTTTTCCCCTGACGCCGCGGTCGCCTCGATCTGCGACGCGCAGTTTTGTTCTCAGGCATAGTGAGCCCTACCAAATTTTCGTTGATTGTATTCTACCACACCCATGTTCGCGGCGCGAGGGCAATTAACTGTGCATACTATTTGATGACCGCATCAGGCTGATTTTCAGGTGTCGCGGCCTGAAATCCGTCCAATTCAAGGCATATACGGTCGATTTGCAGCAAATTTGGGAACTCACTTAGGTCGACTTTAAACCGCCGCGCATTATAAATCTGCGGTATCAGGCAAATCTCAGCCAATGTTGGCCCGCTCCCAAAGAGGAAGTCGCCCGAGCGCTCCTCGGCCAAAACTTCTAGCGCTGCAAACCCTCGCTGGATCCAGTCTGCGTACCAAGCGTCGATTTGGTCACTCTCTCCGCAAAATTCCTCGCGCAACACATTTAGAACTGACGGATTGTTCAGCGGGTGTACGTCGCACGCGATGACATCAGCAAATGCCCTGCACCTTGCGCGTTCGATAGCAGCAGATGGCAATAATGGCGCGCCGCTATCATATGTCTCTTCAATCCATTCGAGGATCGCCATCGACTGGGACACGATCCCATCCGGGGTCTCTAAGGCCGGCACACGCATTTGCGGATTGAGCGCTTTATACGCCTCGCTTCGATGCGCCATCACACTTGGCGCGAGGTTTATGCTCTCTTGCTCATAAGCGACATTTTTCAGGTTCAACCCTATCCTTACCCGATAGGCTGCGGATGAGCGCCAATAGCCATAAAGTTTCAACATGTTTCCCTCAAACAGCACTAAGAATTATTACACAGTCTTGTGTCTATACTTTTGAATTAGAAAAGACGATACAATTCGAAAACAACACCGCCTTAGAATATCAGCCAGTAAGAGTAATCATGCCAGATACGATCAATACAAATCCCGTCCATAATGGTGATTTCATCATCGATCAGAATTGGGATGCCTACACGCCAGAAGAACATGCTGTTTGGGATCTGTTATATGATCGGCAAATGGATATTCTTCCAGGGCGCGCTGCGACTGAATTTCTTGAGGGCTTGAAAGCTCTGAAACTTGATCGCGGCGGCATACCTGATCTGGAGCGGATTTCAGATGAATTGGAACCTCTAACCGGATGGCGTGTCGTGGCTGTCCCCGGCCTTGTTCCTGATGCTATATTTTTCGAGCATCTTGCCAATCGGCGTTTTCCGGTCAGTCAATTTATTCGCAAGCGTGAGCAACTCGACTATCTGCAAGAGCCAGACATATTTCACGATGTCTTCGGGCATGTTCCAATGCTCACCAATCCCTTCTTTGCTGACATGATGGAAGCTCATGGCAAAGGCGGCTTACGGGCTATGGAGTATGACGGGCTTAAACATATCGCGGCGCTTTATTGGTATACTGTCGAGTTTGGGCTTGTCAGAACTGATGAGGGTCTACGCATTTGGGGCGCGGGTATTGTCTCCTCAAAAAGCGAAAGCGTATTTGCGCTAGAAGATGCCTCCCCCAACAGGATTGTATTCGACCTGGAACGCGTCATGCTTACCGATTACCGCATCGATGATTTTCAGCAGACCTATTTCGTGATCGATAGTTATGAGCAGCTCTACAAGGACGCGGTGTTGACCGACTTTGCGCCATTTTATGAGCGGAGCAAGGGACGCTATGCCTACAAGCCGGAGGAAACACTTCCGGCTGATGAGCTGTTACATTTGGGCACGCAAGCCCATGCGATGAAACAGGGCTAACCGCGCACGCTGCTCACACAAGACTGTCGCTAAGCTCAAGAATGTCGAGGATCGCTTGACGGGCATTTTGACAGCTCCGCGCAAAAGCCGGGTCAGTCAAATCCGCTGGGACAAGTCTATCGCGATAATGCGTGCTTACTGCATCTTGTAAGGCGCGTATTTTCTCTTCGTTCAGGAAGAGGCCTTGATGAGTAGCGGCGATTTCATCCTCTGTCATCACGACCCGCAGTCTTAAACAGGCCGGCCCGCCCCCATTGCGCATGGATTGGCGCACATCAACATATTGGACCCGCCCAATCGGGCTATTGCCTTGCACAAGGCGTTCACAAAACGCGGCGGTGCTTGGCGTATCTCGCGTTTCAGTTGGCGCGAGCAGGACAAGCCGATCTTCGCCGGGCCATTGCAAAAGCTGGGAGTTGAACAGATAAGACGAGATCGCATCGCCGAGGGGCACGTCTTCATCAGAAACCATTACCGGCTTCAGCTCGAATAAATCGCCAGCTGCTTTTTGTAAGTCTGCCAGAACTTGCGCTGTGTCCTCAAAGGCAAACTCATGGAAGAAAAGCGTATCGAGCGTTCCGACACAGACGACATCATTATGGAATGCCCCTGCCTCGATCGCCTTTCGCGACTGGCGCGCAAAGACGGTTCGTTCAGGGCGGAGCTTATGCGCACCCGCGATAGATGCGCTTGCCAAACGCGATTGGCGCGCTGGAAACCCTGCCGTGCTCTCGCCAGCTTCGCGGCCAAATACGAATAGTTCCACACCCTGCGCGCCATGTTCCTTGCAAAGCCGCACGTGATTTGCAGCGCCTTCATCTGCAAAATCTGGATGATGCGGAAGCTCTTGATGAATTTCTGTCGGCCCGCCCGATGGAAAGGCGCCCATAAGGTTACGCTGTGTTTGCGGGCCTTCAATGCTTCGATGTAGCATGGTTGATAAATTCGCCACTGTCAGATGCAACCGCCCGTCTATTGTGTCAGCACTTGGCGACACTGTTGCCGCATTTGCTGCCCACATTGCGCTTGCCGAGTACGCAACTTTTAACGTCTTTGGTGAAATGCGCGCGGCGTCTTTTAGCATGTCGCTCAGACTTCCCTGCAACCCTGTTTGGCGCAAGAAGTCTGCGTCGGGACGGGCGAGCGGCGGTAGCACGGCTTGTTTCAACCCCGCCCTCACCAGCATGAGCATTTTCTCCAAGCCTTGAAGCGCCGCTTCTTTTGGGTGTGACACCAGTCCATCATTCTTTGCGCTTGCCAGATTTCCATCAGACAAGCCGCCATAATTGTGGCTAGGTCCGATCAATCCGTCGAAGTTAACCTCCCAAGCCTTACCCATTCGGAAAGCCCTGCGCTGTCATTCGTGTGGCTTTATCCGACACTTGGCTGGCCTGAGGCCATGCGCAATAGTCTGCTGCATAATAGGCGCCGGGGCGGAAATTACCGGATAGGCCCGGCCCGCCAAATGGCATTGCGCCGCTGGCGCCTGCTGTTGGGCGGTTGCGGTTTAAGATACCGGCGCGCATCAAAGACTGCGTCTGGGCCCATAGCGCATCATTGTCAGAGACAAGCCCGCCAGACAATCCATATTTCGTTGCATTCGCGCGGGCGATCGCCGCCTCAAAACTTGCCACACGGTAGACCTGTACCAACGGGCCAAATAATTCTTCGTCCACGGTGGATTTCGCATTGGTCATGTCGATCACACCTGCTGAAACAAAACCGCCGCCGCGCTCAAGGCGCTTCAAGCGCCTGAGAGACTTGCCGCCTGATTTCGACAAGTTCATTTGGTAATCGATCGCCTTTTCCGCCGCTGCTTCTGAGACCAGAGGCCCCATGAACACATCAGACTCTGACCATGCGCGCATGGTCAGAGTCTGATGTGTTCATGGGGCCTCTGGTCTCAGAAGCAGCGGCGGAAAAGGCGATCGATTACCAAATGAACTTGTCGAAATCAGGCGGCAAGTCTCTCAGGCGCTTGAAGCGCCTTGAGCGCGGCGGCGGTTTTGTTTCAGCAGGTGTGATCGACATGACCAATGCGAAATCCACCGTGGACGAAGAATTATTTGGCCCGTTGGTACAGGTCTACCGTGTGGCAAGTTTTGAGGCGGCGATCGCCCGCGCGAATGCAACGAAATATGGATTGTCTGGCGGGCTTGTCTCTGACAATGATGCGCTATGGGCCCAGACGCAGTCTTTGATGCGCGCCGGTATCTTAAACCGCAACCGCCCAACAGCAGGCGCCAGCGGCGCAATGCCATTTGGCGGGCCGGGCCTATCCGGTAATTTCCGCCCCGGCGCCTATTATGCAGCAGACTATTGCGCATGGCCTCAGGCCAGCCAAGTGTCGGATAAAGCCACACGAATGACAGCGCAGGGCTTTCCGAATGGGTAAGGCTTGGGAGGTTAACTTCGACGGATTGATCGGACCTAGCCACAATTATGGCGGCTTGTCTGATGGAAATCTGGCAAGCGCAAAGAATGATGGACTGGTGTCACACCCAAAAGAAGCGGCGCTTCAAGGCTTGGAGAAAATGCTCATGCTGGTGAGGGCGGGGTTGAAACAAGCCGTGCTACCGCCGCTCGCCCGTCCCGACGCAGACTTCTTGCGCCAAACAGGGTTGCAGGGAAGTCTGAGCGACATGCTAAAAGACGCCGCGCGCATTTCACCAAAGACGTTAAAAGTTGCGTACTCGGCAAGCGCAATGTGGGCAGCAAATGCGGCAACAGTGTCGCCAAGTGCTGACACAATAGACGGGCGGTTGCATCTGACAGTGGCGAATTTATCAACCATGCTACATCGAAGCATTGAAGGCCCGCAAACACAGCGTAACCTTATGGGCGCCTTTCCATCGGGCGGGCCGACAGAAATTCATCAAGAGCTTCCGCATCATCCAGATTTTGCAGATGAAGGCGCTGCAAATCACGTGCGGCTTTGCAAGGAACATGGCGCGCAGGGTGTGGAACTATTCGTATTTGGCCGCGAAGCTGGCGAGAGCACGGCAGGGTTTCCAGCGCGCCAATCGCGTTTGGCAAGCGCATCTATCGCGGGTGCGCATAAGCTCCGCCCTGAACGAACCGTCTTTGCGCGCCAGTCGCGAAAGGCGATCGAGGCAGGGGCATTCCATAATGATGTCGTCTGTGTCGGAACGCTCGATACGCTTTTCTTCCATGAGTTTGCCTTTGAGGACACAGCGCAAGTTCTGGCAGACTTACAAAAAGCAGCTGGCGATTTATTCGAGCTGAAGCCGGTAATGGTTTCTGATGAAGACGTGCCCCTCGGCGATGCGATCTCGTCTTATCTGTTCAACTCCCAGCTTTTGCAATGGCCCGGCGAAGATCGGCTTGTCCTGCTCGCGCCAACTGAAACGCGAGATACGCCAAGCACCGCCGCGTTTTGTGAACGCCTTGTGCAAGGCAATAGCCCGATTGGGCGGGTCCAATATGTTGATGTGCGCCAATCCATGCGCAATGGGGGCGGGCCGGCCTGTTTAAGACTGCGGGTCGTGATGACAGAGGATGAAATCGCCGCTACTCATCAAGGCCTCTTCCTGAACGAAGAGAAAATACGCGCCTTACAAGATGCAGTAAGCACGCATTATCGCGATAGACTTGTCCCAGCGGATTTGACTGACCCGGCTTTTGCGCGGAGCTGTCAAAATGCCCGTCAAGCGATCCTCGACATTCTTGAGCTTAGCGACAGTCTTGTGTGAGCAGCGTGCGCGGTTAGCCCTGTTTCATCGCATGGGCTTGCGTGCCCAAATGTAACAGCTCATCAGCCGGAAGTGTTTCCTCCGGCTTGTAGGCATAGCGTCCCTTGCTCCGCTCATAAAATGGCGCAAAGTCGGTCAACACCGCGTCCTTGTAGAGCTGCTCATAACTATCGATCACGAAATAGGTCTGCTGAAAATCATCGATGCGGTAATCGGTAAGCATGACGCGTTCCAGGTCGAATACAATCCTGTTGGGGGAGGCATCTTCTAGCGCAAATACGCTTTCGCTTTTTGAGGAGACAATACCCGCGCCCCAAATGCGTAGACCCTCATCAGTTCTGACAAGCCCAAACTCGACAGTATACCAATAAAGCGCCGCGATATGTTTAAGCCCGTCATACTCCATAGCCCGTAAGCCGCCTTTGCCATGAGCTTCCATCATGTCAGCAAAGAAGGGATTGGTGAGCATTGGAACATGCCCGAAGACATCGTGAAATATGTCTGGCTCTTGCAGATAGTCGAGTTGCTCACGCTTGCGAATAAATTGACTGACCGGAAAACGCCGATTGGCAAGATGCTCGAAAAATATAGCATCAGGAACAAGGCCGGGGACAGCCACGACACGCCATCCGGTTAGAGGTTCCAATTCATCTGAAATCCGCTCCAGATCAGGTATGCCGCCGCGATCAAGTTTCAGAGCTTTCAAGCCCTCAAGAAATTCAGTCGCAGCGCGCCCTGGAAGAATATCCATTTGCCGATCATATAACAGATCCCAAACAGCATGTTCTTCTGGCGTGTAGGCATCCCAATTCTGATCGATGATGAAATCACCATTATGGACGGGATTTGTATTGATCGTATCTGGCATGATTACTCTTACTGGCTGATATTCTAAGGCGGTGTTGTTTTCGAATTGTATCGTCTTTTCTAATTCAAAAGTATAGACACAAGACTGTGTAATAATTCTTAGTGCTGTTTGAGGGAAACATGTTGAAACTTTATGGCTATTGGCGCTCATCCGCAGCCTATCGGGTAAGGATAGGGTTGAACCTGAAAAATGTCGCTTATGAGCAAGAGAGCATAAACCTCGCGCCAAGTGTGATGGCGCATCGAAGCGAGGCGTATAAAGCGCTCAATCCGCAAATGCGTGTGCCGGCCTTAGAGACCCCGGATGGGATCGTGTCCCAGTCGATGGCGATCCTCGAATGGATTGAAGAGACATATGATAGCGGCGCGCCATTATTGCCATCTGCTGCTATCGAACGCGCAAGGTGCAGGGCATTTGCTGATGTCATCGCGTGCGACGTACACCCGCTGAACAATCCGTCAGTTCTAAATGTGTTGCGCGAGGAATTTTGCGGAGAGAGTGACCAAATCGACGCTTGGTACGCAGACTGGATCCAGCGAGGGTTTGCAGCGCTAGAAGTTTTGGCCGAGGAGCGCTCGGGCGACTTCCTCTTTGGGAGCGGGCCAACATTGGCTGAGATTTGCCTGATACCGCAGATTTATAATGCGCGGCGGTTTAAAGTCGACCTAAGTGAGTTCCCAAATTTGCTGCAAATCGACCGTATATGCCTTGAATTGGACGGATTTCAGGCCGCGACACCTGAAAATCAGCCTGATGCGGTCATCAAATAGTATGCACAGTTAATTGCCCTCGCGCCGCGAACATGGGTGTGGTAGAATACAATCAACGAAAATTTGGTAGGGCTCACTATGCCTGAGAACAAAACTGCGCGTCGCAGATCGAGGCGACCGCGGCGTCAGGGGAAAAAGGTGCCGTTATATGCGGCCGTTGACCTTGGCACGAACAATTGCAGACTATTGATCGCGCGTCGGCATGCTGACACGTTTCAAGTCGTTGATTCCTACTCCAACGTTGTGCGGTTGGGGGAGGGGCTATCGGCAACCGGCATGCTGAGCGATGCGGCGATGGCCCGCGCAATGATTGCATTTCGAGACATCAAAGAAAAACTAAAGCATCACCGCGTCGGAAAGGTGCGATGCATCGCAACCGCCGCATGCAGGCGCGCAGCAAATGGCGCCGAGTTTATCGCAAAAGTCAGAAACGAAACCGGTTTAGGTTTCAAAATTATCGGCGCGCGCGAAGAGGCGCAGCTTGCCGCCATTGGATGTCATGATCTTTATGAGGAAGAATCAGACCTCGTTATGGTGCTCGATATTGGCGGGGGTTCCACGGAGATTGCGTTTATTGAATTGGGCAAGCTACAGTCCCGCTCAATTGCCAATTTAACAAAGCATCTCCCTGTTGAAGCGTGGAACAGTTTTCCGATTGGTGTCGTGACATTGACCGAAAGTTTCACAGGCTTGTCAGAAGCCGACCATTATAGCGCCATGCTTGGCCGCGCGCGCGAACTGCTTAGTGGGTGGCCATGCGGCGCAGACTATTTAGACGCGATGAGCAGTAAGCGCGCTTATATTGTTGGGACATCCGGAACGGTTACGTGTTTGGCTGGTATTCACCTTGGCTTGGAACGCTATCGCAGAGATCGCGTTGACGGCATTTGGATGAGCACGCGCGAAGTCAAATCGATCATTGAGCATGTCGGACGCGTTGGTCGAGAGGGCCGCCTTGCGATGCCAACAGTCGGCGAGGAACGGGCAGACCTTATGATGGCAGGCTGCGCAATACTTGAGGCGACAATTGAAACCTGGCCAACCGAACGCCTGCGCGTCGCAGATCGTGGATTACGCGAAGGATTGCTATTGTCGATGATGCACGGTCCCCCGACCAAACGCCGCCGAAAACGGCGCAGAAAAAAGCCGTCGTATGCAGGTTCGCAGCAATCGGCGCAAACTGTTGAAGCAGGGACGGCTGGATCATGACAGATGACGAGAAACGCCGCTGGAAGAAACCAAAAGGCCCAGCGAAAAACTCTTCTGGCCGGCGCGTGAACAAGCGTAAGGTCATCGCGCATAATGCAAAGAGCGAAAGCTCCAAGAAATGGCTTGAACGGCAATTGTCAGACCCGTATGTGCAAAAGGCGAGGGATGCCGGTTATCGCGCGCGCGCAGCGTTCAAGCTTTTAGAAATTCATGAGAAGACGGGGCTGCTGGATAATCGCCGCAGGGTCGTTGATTTGGGCTGCGCGCCCGGCGGTTGGCTACAAGTTCTGCAAGCGCGCGGGCAAGCCGAAATCGTGGGAATCGATTTGCTCCCGGTTGAACCCTTGCAAGGCGTGCATATCATCGAAGGTGATGTGAATGATATTGAGGCGGTTGGCCAGATGCTTGCCGGACTTAATGGCAAACCCGATCTTGTCTTGTCAGACATGGCAGCCAACACGACCGGGCACCGTCAAACAGATCACCTAAGAACCGTCGCATTGGTCGAGATGGCCGTCCATTTCGCAATTGGGCATTTAGAACCGGGCGGTGCATTCTGCGCGAAAGTATTCCAAGGCGGTGCCACCTCGACCGTCTTAGAGTTGCTGAAGCAGCATTTCGGATCGGTAAAACACATTAAGCCGTCCACGTCTCATTTGCAATCCGTAGATCGAGCCTTACGGCCATTAGCGCGT
>CAZXTI010000038.1:0-3381 GCA_964643565.1 uncultured Hyphomonas sp.
CCGGCGAAGGCAAAAGAGATCACCGAAAAGGTGGGGATTAAGCCTGAGCGCCGCGTCGCTGAGCTGACGGATGCAGAAGTTATTCAAATTCGAGAAGCGATTGATGCTGATTATCTCGTGGAGGGGGATCTCCGCCGCGAAGTGTCCATGAACATCAAGCGTTTGATGGACCTTGGTTGTTATAGAGGCCTGCGCCATCGTCGCCGGCTTCCTGTTCGCGGCCAACGTACGCACACAAATGCCCGCACACGTAAGGGACCTGCACGTCCCATCGCCGGCAAGAAGAAATAGGAGACGCACATGGCACGCGAAACGAAACGCGTTCGTCGTAGCGAACGAAAAAATATCTCCACTGGTGTGGTTCACGTCAACGCTAGCTTTAACAATACGATGGTCACGATCACGGATAGTCAGGGCAATACGATTTCTTGGCAGTCTGCTGGTGGCATGGGCTTTAAGGGCTCACGCAAATCGACACCTTATGCTGCGCAAGTTGCAGCCGAAGACGCCGCGAAGAAGGCTCAGGAACACGGGATGAAAACCGTTGAGGTGAATGTTCGTGGTCCAGGGTCTGGCCGAGAGTCTGCGCTGCGTGCATTGCAGGCGGCAGGTCTGACTGTGACGTCAATTCGCGACACCACCCCGATTCCGCACAATGGATGCCGCCCGCCCAAGCGCCGGCGCGTCTAGTACAGCTGAAACATTATTGCTCCATAAGGGGGACACGGCATGGCCGATACTGATCTTACTGTAAACGATCGTAACTGGAAGGAACTCATCCGTCCAAACCGTCCGGTTATTGAGAGTGGCAACGATCCTGACCGCAAAGCGCGCTTGGTGATTGAGCCTTTAGAGCGTGGCTATGGCACAACGCTTGGCAATGCGCTGCGTCGTATCTTGCTGTCATCACTGCAGGGCGCTGCGATTACTGGCGTGCAGATTGATGGTGTTGTGCATGAATTTTCAGCGATCCCCGGTGTTCGCGAAGATGTCACAACGATTGTACTGAACCTGAAGCAAGTCGCGATTGATATGCAGTCCGACACGCCAAAGCGCATGGTGCTTAAGTCGAACAAGGCCGGTGTTGTGAAGGCGAACAAAATTGACACGCCGGGGGATGTTAAAATCCTCAACCCACAGCATGTTATTTGTCACCTTGATGAAGGCCACGAGATCCGTATGGAGTTTACTGTGGCGACCGGCAAGGGCTATGTTGCAGCCGTTGATAACCGTCCAGAAGATGCACCGATTGGCTTTATTCCGATCGACTCTGTTTATTCACCGGTTCGCCGCGTTGGTTATTCAGTTGAAGACACACGCGAAGGCCAAGTGCTCGACTATGACAAGCTGACACTTGATATTGAAACCGATGGTTCAATTTCGCCAGAAGATGCTGTGGCTTATGCTGCGCGCATCATGCAGGATCAGCTGCAACTCTTCATCACCTTTGATGAGCCGGTTGTCGAAGCGCCTGTCAGCGAAGAGCAAGACCTTGGCTTCAATCCAATGCTGCTTAAGAAGGTGGATGAGCTTGAGCTGTCTGTCCGCTCAGCTAACTGCCTGAAGAATGACAATATCGTTTATATTGGTGACCTTATTCAGAAGTCGGAAGCAGAGATGCTCCGTACGCCGAACTTTGGTCGCAAGTCATTGAACGAGATCAAGGAAGTTCTGGCCGGAATGGGGCTGCACCTGGGCATGGGTGTTGCTGACTGGCCGCCTGAGGATATTGAAACCCTCGCCAAGAAATATGATGATCATCACTAGAAGCTCTCCAGCTTCATGTAAGGAGTAAGACCCATGCGCCACGGAATTGCGCACCGCAAACTGAACCGCACTTCATCGCACCGCAAAGCGATGTTTGCGAATATGGCTGCCTCTTTGATTACCCATGAGCAGATTGTAACAACGCTGCCCAAGGCCAAAGAAATGAAGCCGATTATGGATAAGCTGGTCACGCTGGCAAAGAAGGGTGATCTGGCCTCTCGTCGCCGCGCGATTGCACAAATCCGCGACAAGGATGCTGTTAAGAAGCTTTTCGCTGTTATGGGCGAGCGCTATGCTGATCGTAATGGCGGCTATTGCCGTGTTCTGAAAGCTGGCTTCCGTCATGGCGACAATGCGCCGATGGCTGTGATTGAGCTGGTTGATCGCGATGAGGACGCCAAAGGCGCTGTCGACCGGGCACGCCTGGAAGCTGAAGAAGCCGCTGAAAACTAGGCTTTTTCGTAAAATTATTCGGATTGACCCCTGTAACTGTTGTTATAGGGGTTTTTTCTCGCGTTTCTGACAAATCTGACTGATTTTTCATGCTTTGGGCACTTGTGCTCTTATTCGTGCCGCAATAGAGCCATTTATTATGTTTATTAATGTCCGCATGACTGAACATGCTTCTAAATTCCTCGCCGCCGCTGTGATGGCGGTTGTCTTGCTGCTCATTGTTTTGTGCGTGTCGATTGCAGCCCCAGCCGCCTACGCACAGAGCGATTATGGGTCCAGCGTGCCGCAATCGCGCGCGCAGGTGGATTTGAGCTTTGCCCCGCTCGTGAAACAGGCATCGCCTGCTGTGGTGAATGTCTATACGCGTAAGAAGGTTCAGCAATCGCCCTTTGCGAATGATCCGGTGTTTAATCGCTTGTTTGGACGCCAACAGCAGCGCCAGCAAGGATCGCTCGGCTCTGGTGTGATTGTCGGGAATGACGGGGTTATCGTGACAAATAATCATGTCATTGAAGGGGCTGATGAGTACCGCATCGTTTTGTCCGACCGGCGCGAATATAGCGCTGAATTGTTGCTTGCAGATGAGCGCACGGATTTGGCGGTTTTGAAGATTGATGATGAGGCGGGCCGCCTGCCGACATTGCCTTTTGCTGACACGCGAGATGCGGAGGTTGGCGATTTGGTGCTGGCGATTGGTAACCCGTTTGGGGTCGGCCAGACGGTGACCAGCGGAATTATCTCCGCGACGGCGCGCACCGATGTTGGCGTCTCTGACTATGCGTTTTTTATTCAGACCGATGCAGCGATTAATCCGGGTAATTCGGGCGGCGCGCTGATTAATAATCGGGGTGAATTGGTTGGTGTGAATACAGCTATTTTCTCGCGCTCTGGCGGATCAAACGGGATTGGGTTTGCAATTCCCTCTGAGATGGTCAAGCGGGTGGTGGATGCAGCCGTCGATGAGGGGCGGATTACGCGGCCTTGGCTTGGCCTGAAAGGGCAGTCTGTCAGCTTTGATATTGCGCAGTCTCAAGGTTTGGAGCGCCCGATTGGGATTATCATTACTGAGATTTACGACCGGGGCCCGGCTGACCGGGCGAAGCTGCGGCGCGGAGACCTTGTGCTCGCGATTGATGGGCGGGAGGTTTATGATGAGCGGGG
>CAZXTI010000038.1:3481-6226 GCA_964643565.1 uncultured Hyphomonas sp.
TATTGCGCAGCTTGTAGGTTGTCAGCTTTTGCAGCTTCGTCTTCCAGCCAGTGTTCAGCTTCAAGCGCGGCCATGCAGCCCATGCCTGCGGCTGTGACGGCTTGGCGATATTTCTCATCGGTAACATCACCGGCGGCGAATACGCCCGGAATATTGGTCGCGGTGGAATCCGGCGCGGTGAGGATGTAACCATTCGGTTTCATATCAACCTTGCCCGTGAAGAGCTCGGTGGAGGGCGCGTGGCCGATGGCGATGAAAACGCCGTGGACAGAAACCTCGTCGATCTCACCTGTCTCGGTCGATTTTAGCCGCGCGCCAGTTACGCCGAGCGGGGTCTCTGTGCCGACAATCTCTTCCAGCGTGGTGTTCCAGCGCATTTCGATCTTCGGGTTTTTGAACAGGCGGTCTTGCAGGATCTTCTCTGAGCGCAAGCTATCGCGGCGGTGAACAACGGTCACCTTGGAGGCGAAATTGGTCAGGAAGAGCGCCTCTTCAACGGCTGTGTTACCGCCGCCGACGACGATGACTTCTTTCTCGCGATAGAAAAAGCCGTCGCAGGTTGCGCAGGCTGAGACGCCAAAACCCTGGAACTTATCTTCTGAGGGTAGGCCCAGCCATTTGGCTTGCGCGCCTGTTGAGATGATCAAGGCGTCGCCTGTGTAGACAGTGCCGCTTTCGCCAATGGCTTTAAAGGGGCGGCTTTCCAGATCAACAGAGGCGATATGGTCCTCGGCAACTTCTGTGCCCATGACTTCGGCATGGTGGCGCATCTTGTCCATCAGCTCCGGGCCTTGGATTTCAGCGAAGCCCGGATAGTTCTCAACGTCAGTGGTGATGGTAAGCTGGCCGCCGGGTTGCATGCCCGTGACGACGAGGGTTTTGCGCATGGAACGGGCGGCATAGACAGCGGCGGTCCATCCGGCAGGTCCCGAACCGATGATGAGAATTTGGCTGTGCCGTGTTTCGGACATTACGTGTTTCCTTATATGAGAGCGGCGGCGAGATTGGCCATTGGCTCCTTGTGTGCGCTGACGCACCGTTTCAGCTTATTGGTATGGAGATTCTTGCGCGCAGAATAAACCCTTTTTTGCGGTTAAAGGGTGGTTTTAGGAATTGTGATCGCGGCGCGTGCGAGCTTAGCGCACTTCGATTGTGGTTTGGCTGATACCGAACTTTTGTTTTAGCTGCGCGCGAATGGCGTCGCGGGTGGCCTCTGGGTCTGCGGTTTGGCTGAGACGGGCGGTAAGCGTGGCAAAGCTCTGCTTCTCAGTGAGGGACCAGAGGTGCAAGTTTTCAATGGATTCCAGGCCTGCAATATTGGTTGTTAGCGCAGCGGAGACTTCGTCTGCGGAGAGGCCTGCCGGGGTGGCTTGGATGAGGATGCGGGCAGCCTGACCCGCGATGCGCCAGCCTGCAATGGCTACGAGCAGAGCAACGAAAATGGACAGGATCGGATCGATCGGCATCCAGCCGGTGTAGATGATAATGATGGCTGCGACGATGGCGGCGATGGAGCCGAGTAGGTCGCCCACGACATGCCAGAGCGCGCCGCGCAGGTTCAGGTCGTCTTGGTCGCCGCCATGCAGAACGGCGAAGCTGATCAGGTTTACGATGAGGCCGAGTATGGCGATGGTGAGCAGGAGCGGGCCGAGTACGGGCTGTGGTTCAAGCAGGCGGTGGACGCCCTCGATGGTGATCCAAACGGCTAGCGCGATGAGGGCCACTCCATTGGTGAAGGCGGCAAGGATTTTAAAGCGTGACTGCCCATAGGTGTGGGTCGCATCGGCAGGGCGCGCGGCGAGGTGGTACCCAAACCAAGCTAGCCCCAAGGAGGCCGCATCGGTTGTCATATGGGCAGCATCGGCAAGCAAAGCGAGGGAGCCAGAGATTAGTCCGCCCACGACCTCAGCCATCATGAAGGCGGCTGTTAGAAGTCCTGCAATTGCGACACGGCGGCGACCATCTGCACTGGAGACATCGCCATGGGAATGACCGTGATGACCAGCGCCGTGATCATGGCTGCAACTGCTGCCATGGGTATGAGTATGGGTGTGCTCGCTCATAATTCTAGCTCTAGGGCGTTTTGCGCAGGCGTCAAGAAAAAATCCATGTAAAACAATCACGTAACATGCATTACAACATTGCTTTTATTGGGTTTTTGGTGCTGACGCTTGGTTTCAGGTGGAGGAGTAATATATTTAGCCTTGACTCTAATTAGATGGATGTCTAAATAACGTTTTATGAAGATAGCAACTGTTCTTAAAGCGCTGAACCATCCCATACGCCGGGATATTATTGCGCGCCTGCAAGAGGGGCCGATTACCGCTGGTGATTTGGCTGACGCTTATGATGTGTCCAAGCCCACCATGTCGACGCATTTTGCTGCGCTTAAAGAAGCCGACCTGATCGAAGGGCATAAATCGGGCGTAACGATCACGTATCATTTGAACGCAACGGTGGCTGAAGAAGCCATGTCGGCGCTGATGGGTCTGCTCGGCACAGGCGCGAGCGCAGGCAAGCTGGCAACAAAGACCGCGAGCGATATAAACACAAAAGGAGAAACCACATGAACCGCGTATATTGGCAAGCTGCAAGCCTTTTGGGTCTATCGGCAGTGATTAGTCTTGTGCTGTGGCTGAACGGGTTTCCGCCAGAATGGGACACCGATAAGGGGGAAACCGTTTCTGCCGTGCGCAAATTTCTGACGACGCCTTTTGCAATTGTCGGCGTGGGCACAGGGTTGAC
>CAZXTI010000038.1:6326-10702 GCA_964643565.1 uncultured Hyphomonas sp.
ATGGCGCTCTTGCTGAAATCTGTTGCCTGGCTTTATGCCCGCTCGCTGAGCCAGAGGCTGGCCTTGCGAAACACCTAAACTAACGACGCTTTAAAACCTGAAATTGGAGAAAAATGATGCTGAAACACGCAAACAGGACAGCTATGTCCAAAATCCTGATTGGCGGATTGGCCGCTATCGCCATCGCTGCTTGCTCGACAAAGGCAAATGAAGCGCATGCAGAACCGGACACATATGCAGAGGGGCCAGCCCTTTGGAAACTACAGGATGAGGACACGGTCATACATATATTTGGTCTTGCACCTGTCCTGAAAACCGGAACCGAGTGGCAAAGCGCGCCCGTCAAAGCCGCCCTTGGCAAAGCCGATCTGATCGTGCTTGAAGCGGATCAAAGGCCGGAAGCTCAAGCCGCCGTGCAGGCGCTTATCCCGGCAGTTGGCATTTATACGGACGGGTCGACGTTAAGTTCCGCTTTAAGCGAGGCTGAACGCGAAGAGGTCAATGCCATATCAACATCGCTTGGTGCCCCGTTACAGGCGCTCGACCAGTTGAAGCCGTGGCTGGCTTCGGTCCAGCTTGGTGTGCTCGCAATCTCTCAAGGCGGCTTTGACCTTGCCGGTACGCCTGCAGCGACCATTTCTGCTCATGCAGCAGAGAGCGGAACGCCTGTGCGCGCGTTTGAATCAGCGACACATCTGATGGAGCTGATGTCCGGTTTTTCGGCTGAAGAACAAACAGGCATGCTGCTGCACACGGCCAGAACCTTGCGCGATGATCGAGATCAGCAAGCGCGATTGGCAGATTTGTGGCTTGCTGGCGATGTTGATGCGATTGGTGAAACCCTGCACACATCAGGCGGGGCGTGGTCGAGTGAGGCGATCTATCAGGCGATGCTGGTCAAGCGCAATCAGGCCTGGGTTAGCGAGATAGGCAAATTGCTGGAAACAGAAGAGGGCAATGTTTTTGTTGCCGTCGGTTTTGGCCACCTTGCCGGGCCCGATAGCCTCGTGACGATGCTTGAGGCAGAGGGGTGGAAAACTGTCCGTCAGTAGATTTGTTTGGTCAGGTGATGCGCCGGTTGGCGGGTGTTGTTAGGTGATCTCTTTGTCCCAGATGGTGCGGATGTGAACGTCGGCTTCCGGGCCGAGGTTAAACCAGCCCAGGCGATCATTTGAGGCGTCAACGATTAGCATTTGATCGCGAATGTTCGACACCGATTGCAAGCCTTTTTGAATGTCGCTGATGCGGTTTCGGCTGCGCAACAGGTAGACACCGGGCATAGCTTCGCCAAAGCTTCCATATGTGTTCAGCTTACGCAAAAGGGTATCATCTGCAGACCCGGAAAGGCGGGAGATTACGACATAATTGCGCGGCTGCTCTTGATATTCGTCATCGGATTTTGACGCCGTCGAGATATATTTTTCACGCAGCGCCGGTTGCAGCTCTTTGACAGTCTCGGCTGTCACAATAGGGGCTTCTTCGCCCTTTGCCACGCGCGTCTGTAAGCCAATGCGTCCTTCCTCAATGAAGGCCTGCATTTGGCCGAGCGTGTAAGGCCCGTAAGGCTTGTCTTTTACGAGGACGCGCCAGATAGGCGGGTCAACATGGCCGAGATCAAGAGATGTAGACATAAGTTAAGTTTGGGTCCCTTTGCGGCCAGCTGGCCGTTAGCTGTGTTCTTGTTTCTTATTAAAGCGTACGCCAAACCCGTTTGCGTTGACGCGTACAACTTCGGCTTTGATATTACCGACCTGAATGGTCTCACCAATCATTGGTAAAGGTCCGTCAGCTTCAAGCCCGGCACCGCTCAAGGAGATATCGATAACGCGGCATTGTAGCGTGGTACCATCCTGGCGAAGGATAAGGGCTGGGCCTTCAGCTGCGAAGCGCTGTGCGCCGCGCTCTTCGACGAGGCCTAACCTATCTTTATTGACGAGCCAGATGATTTTGTCGGCCAGACGGTCGCGTTTAATCTGGCTCACTTTGAATTTGATCGCAAAGCCATCGTCATCTATTCGCACAACGTCGCCGACAATGCGGCCCAGATGCTCAAAGTAGCAGACGATTTGCGCGTCCATTGGCGGGATTGCTGCGCTCTTCAAATAGGCGCCGCCGACCGAAATATTGTCCGTTACGAGGCCATGCTCCTCGCTCTCATGGTTTAAAAATCGACCATGAAGCTTCATTCTCACCCGTCGATGCCGCCGATGATCTTTCCTCAATCGGGGGTTCTGACGAAAGATCTTATGGTCTTTCTCAAGTGCGCTCATTACTGTGTATCCCTTATCAACACCACACACCGCCCTGACGTGATCACAATCTGTTAGTTTTGCTGCCTCCAGCCATGCCAGATTATGTTTGAATCCTTCACAAATCATTGATTATCCGGAAAGAAAGTTCTCTAAAGGTAGCTTAAATGGGCCAAAATAGCGTTGGAAGAGCGATATGAAAGAATTTGACTATATTATCGTGGGGGCTGGGAGTGCCGGATGTGTGCTGGCGAATCGACTGAGTGCAGACCCGGATGTCTCTGTTTGCGTTATTGAAGCTGGCAAAAAAGACACCAGCTTACTCGTGCGAATGCCAGCAGGTGTCGGCAAGCTGATTGGACAAAAAGGCCCTGAGAATTGGGGGTTTTGGACCGAGCCACAAGAACATCTGGAGCAGCGCAAACTTTTTTGGCCGCGCGGCAAAGGCTGGGGTGGCTCGTCTTCAATCAATGGGATGATCTATATTCGCGGTCATGCGCGTGACTATGACCAATGGCGACAAATGGGCCTGTCGGGTTGGGGATATGATGATGTGTTGCCGTATTTTCGCAAGGCAGAGCATTTTGAGGGTGGTGAAGATGCGTATCACGGGGCTAATGGTCCGCTTTGGATTAGCGAAAGTCCGCTCAGCAATCCGCTTTATCGCGCCTTCATTCAGGCCGGTCACCAAGCAGGGTATCCGCTGACGAAAGATTTCAATGGCGCCGAGCAGGAAGGCTTTGGTCCGTATCAACGCAATATACGCCAAGGCGAACGCTGGAGCGCATCATTTGCTTATCTGCGTCCGATAGAAGGCCTTCGCGATAATCTTCATATCATGTCGACCGGGCTGGTTCACCGGGTGCGCATTGAGGGTGGTAAGGCGACGGGTGTGGATGTTTTGTCTGGCAAGGGCGCTGAGGCCGAAACGATCCGAGCGCGGCGCGAGGTGATTGTGTGCGCTGGTGCGGTGCAGTCGCCGCAGCTCTTGCATTTATCAGGCATCGGGCCTGCGGATGATTTGAAGGCGATGGGGATCGAGGTGCAGCTTGATGCGCCAGAGGTTGGACAAAATTTGCAGGATCATCTGGATGTGCTTGTGCATCAGGAAATGACCCGGCCATTGTCGGCTTATTCTGAACGTAAGGGCTGGCGTCAGTTGGCGATTGGTTTGAAATATTTGGTCAGCAAGAAAGGGTCTGGTGCGGATAACTTCCTACAAGCCGGCGCTTTTGTGAAATCACGTGAGGGGCTCGATCGCCCGGACATCCAGCTTCATTATGTCAATGCGCTTTCGTTTGACCATGCCAATGAAACGCCAGAGCAGGATGGATTCATGATCCATGCTTGTCAGCTGCGCCCGGAGAGCAAGGGAACAATTGGGCTGCGTTCGTCTGACCCGTTTGATACGCCGAAGATTGATCCGAACTATTTGGCGACAGAAGAAGACCGCCGCGTGATGCGCGAGGGTGTGAAAATTATGCGGGACGTGATCAAGCAAGATGCGCTGTCGCCCTATCGCGGGCCTGAGATGAGCCCTGGCATTTCGGTTAAAACCGATGAAGAGATTGATGCTTTTATTCGCCAAAATGCCGAGACGATTTATCACCCTGTCGGCACGGTGCGTATGGGGGCGGACGATAAGGCACCGTTGGACGGTGATTTACGGGTGCGCGGTATCGAAGGCTTGCGCGTGGTCGACGCCTCGGTCATGCCGACACTGATTGGCGGGAATACAAATGCGCCAACGATCATGATTGCCGAGAAGATCGCTGACAAGATACGCGGGCGCGCGGCGCTTCGGCCAGCGGCATTGGAAGTGGCCTGATTTTAGAGCCCGCCTGCCTGATTTCGTTTGCGTAGGTAGGGCGCTGTGAAGGCCAATACGAGACAGGCGACAACGCACCAAGCGCTCATGTAAATCATCTGCTCTGGAAGCGTTACGCCTTGGTCAATCAGATGTCCGGTAAGGCCGGGGCCAATGGCGGTTGCGGCAACCATAGCGGCGACGGCAAGGGCGCGCACCGAGCCAAGGTTTTGCAAACCATAGACTTCTGGCCAGAGCGCACCGATGAGTGTGGAGGTGAACCCATAGCTGACGCCGACCAAGAGCATGAAGACATAAAT
>CAZXTI010000039.1:0-7283 GCA_964643565.1 uncultured Hyphomonas sp.
TGACGAAGAAGATGTCGAGGAGTGGGCCAGCGACGCCGCCCAGCGTGTTCATCGCCTGCACGATGAAGCCGGTGAAGACGGATTGGCCGGGTTTGCGTATGTCGAGGTGGAACCAGCGTTTCGGTATCCAGATGACAATCGGGATGAGGGACAAGATGAGATAGATGGCGTGCCGGTCTGGTCGCCAGACGATTGTGAAAAGAACGGCAATGCCGAGCGCCGCGCCGATCATGTAACGCCAGAAGACGGGCCAGAGAATGTCCTCTTTCAGGAGATAGGCGCGCCAGCCATTGGCGACCATCATAATCACGCCATGGGTAATCATGGCCGTGGGAACGGCAACAACAGCGATCAGGATGCCCATCAGGATCATGCCGCCAGCCATGCCGAAAATGCCGGAAATGAAAGAGGTGATGAAGGTCGCGGCGAGGATGATCAGGGCGATTGCTACGGGCATGGCGTCTTGTAGCCGGAGTCTGCTCTGCTTACAAAATTTATCTAAAAGCGCTAAAAATTATCTTGAAATGATAATTTATTGCCTTATATGAAGCGTATATTACAGCGGTTAGCTCATGGGAGATAGCAAATGACAGAGCAAGTTAAAGATGACTTCAGGGTGGATTCTCAAATATTCCAGATCCTTGCATGGATCTGTTTTGTGAGTTTGCTCATCAATGCTGGCAAGGGCATGAGCGGGATGCTGGGCGCGTTAGATATGCAGACGGCTTCCTTTGTTGAGCTGTTTAACGGGTTCTGGAAGGCGTTCCTGACGCATTTGCCGACGTTTTTGCTGGCTTGGGCTGTGTTCGATTTGGCAAGGTTCTTTGGGCGCTGCCAAGAGGGAGAGGTATTCACACGCCGCAATGTGAAAACGCTGAAGGTCTCTGCTGAAAGTCTGGTCTGGGCGGCGGCTGTTATCGTTGTGATTGCACCAACAGTGATCTCATGGATTGATCGCGTTTCATATGGGATTGCTTGGGACTCAAATGATCTTGCTTTGGGCATTGGTGCGGTAGGTTTGGCGCTTTACGGATTTGCGAGCGTGCTGTCAGAGGCGGTGAAGCTCAAAGAAGACAATGATGAGATGGTCTAATGGCGCGTCAAATTATTGTTCGCCTTGATGTTATGTTGGCGCTGCGCAAGCGGCGTGCGAAAGATCTGGCTGCGGAGGTGGGTATGACAGAAGCGAACCTCTCGAAACTACGCTCTGGCAAGGTGCGCGGCGTGCGGTTTGAAACCCTCCTGAAGCTTTGCAATGCGCTTGATTGCAAGCCGGGCGATTTATTGGATATTGAGTGAATGACTGACAAGAAAAACGGGCCATGGACGGTTCATTCGACGGCGCTTAGTTTTGAAAATCCGTGGCTTCGGGTTGAGACGAGTGAGGTCAGTCACCCAGACGGATCGCCCGGAATCTACGGTGTCGTTCGCTACGCTAATTTGGCGTGCGGGGTTTTGCCGATTGATGATGAGGGTCATACATGGCTGGTCGGGCAACACCGGTTTCCGTTTGATGAGTATAGCTGGGAATTGCCGGAGGGCGGCGGCCAGCAAGGCATTGATCCGCAGGTTTCGACATTGCGCGAATTGGAGGAGGAAACCGGCTGGACGGCGACGAATATGCTGGAGCTTGGGACGTGGCGATTGTCCAATTCGGTGACCGATGAGGTGGCCTATGGATATTTGGCGTGGGGGCTGAGCTTTGTTGGGGCAAGCCCGGAGCCGAGCGAGGCACTGACGGTGGTGCGTGTGCCGTTTGCTGAACTCTTGGCGCGGGTGCGCAGCGGCGAGATTACGGATGCGTTTACGCACCTGATGGTGATGAGCGCGGTTGATATGGCGCGCCAAGGCAAGGTGCCAGAGAAGATTGCGCGCTTTCTTGGCGATGGCTGAGGTGAACATGAAAACGCCCCGCTCGATAAGCGGGGCGCATTGTTTTATGTGAAGATGTTTGCTGGCGCGGGATTATTTCCGGCCAACTGCATCTTCGGCAGGGTCTTTGACATCCGTGCCATATTTGCGGATTTCGGCGCGGCCGACGACCATGTGGTGAACCTCGTCCGGACCGTCAGCAAGACGAAGCGTGCGCTGCCCTTGATACATTTGCGGTAGGTCTGTCCACTGGGAGACACCGGTTGCGCCGTGCATCTGGATCGCTTGGTCGATAATTTCGCAGACCCGCTCTGGCACCATGGCTTTGATCATGGAGACCCAGACACGCGCTTCCTTATTGCCGAGCATATCCATCGCTTTGGCTGCTTTGAGCACCATAAGGCGCATCGCTTCAATATCGATGCGTGCGCGGGAAATAACCTCGGTGTTCTTACCGAGCTTGGCGAGCGGCTGACCAAAAGCGGTGCGTGACATGCCGCGTCGACACATGAGGTCGAGCGCTTTTTCCGCAGCGCCGATGGAGCGCATGCAGTGGTGGATACGGCCCGGCCCAAGGCGTAGCTGGGAAATCTCAAAGCCGCGACCTTCGCCAAGGAGCATGTTTCTCTCAGGTACGCGCACATTATCAAATTTGATGTGCATGTGGCCGTGCGGTGCGTCGTCGTTTCCAAAGACGTGCATCGGCCCGAGGATGTGTACGCCCGGCGCATCAATCGGCACGAGGATTTGCGATTGCTGTTTATGCGGCGCTGCATCGGGGGAGGTTTTGACCATCGTAATCATGATCTTGCAGCGCGGATCGCCAGCGCCGGAAATATAGTATTTCTCGCCATTGATGACCCATTCACCGTTTTCCAGAACGGCGGATGTCGATACGTTTTTCGCATCCGAAGAGGCATTCCACGGTTCTGTCATAGCGAAGGCGGAGCGGATTTTGCCCTCAAGCAAGGGCTTCAGCCACATCTCTTTTTGCTCAGGCGTGCCGACGCGTTCAAGCACTTCCATGTTGCCAGTATCGGGGGCCGAGCAATTCATGGATTCTGAGGCGAGCGGCACTTTTCCCAGCTCAACGGCGATGAAGGCATAGTCGAGGTTTGACAGACCTTCTCCGGTTTCTGCGTCTGGCAAAAAGAAATTCCAGAGGCCTTGCTTTTTGGCCTCGTTTTTAACTTCTTCGAGCATTTCTAATTGGCCAGGCACATAAGAGAAGCGCTCTGCGCGGCCTTCACCAAGTTCGTGAAACTTTATCGACATCGGCTCGACATGCTCACGAATGAATTTCTTCACACGTTCATAAAGCGGGCGGGCGCTTTCCGACATTCGCAGGTCATTCATGTCGTCAAATGCTATATCTTCGCTACTCATGTGGTCTCCAATTTTTCTATGGACGCAGTGTTAAACGGTAGGTCAAATATGGCAAGCATGACGCTAGGTGAGATCGTGTTGGGGTGTTTCGAAAATTCCGGCGATTTGTCGCGCTGGCACTTTTCAGTTGGCGGCGATTATCATTTGCGCCTAGGAAGGTATGGATGTTTTTTTGAGTGAAGGTAAATCGATGCGCCAACCCGTTCGCAGGCTGCACAATATCATTGGTCTGGTGGTTGGGTTTCAGCTTTTACTCTGGGCGATTAGCGGGCTGTTTTTCACTGTTTATCCGATTGATAAGGTGCGCGGAACGACATTGCGCACGCCGATCAACCATGGTGCACTTGCGCTCGGGCAAGTTGCGGTGTCTGCCAGCGAGGCGGCCGATATTCTAGACAGCCATACGCCGGTGAAGACGGTTGAGCTGGACATGTTTTTCGGTGAACCTGTCTGGAGAATTGAGGCGGGCGATCAGTTTCATCTTGTGAGCGCACGCACGGGCGAGCTTCGGTCGCCGATAATGGCTGAGACAGCGGCGCGCATTGCCAATGAGGGCATGGCTGACCGGGTTGGCGCGGCAGGAGCGCCTTGGTTGATGGAAGCTGACCCACCCCGCGAATATTCCGGACCTTTGCCTGCCTATGTGGTGGATTTCGAGCATGGCGGCACGCGCGCTTATATTGATGCAAGTACGGGGCAGCTTGTGACGGTTAGAACGCGGGTTTGGCGGATTTTTGATGTGATGTGGCGGGTGCACATTATGGACGTTACAGGTGACGACCGGATCGACAGCTGGTGGATGAAGCTGTTCTCATTTTTTGGTTTGACCATGGCGATCACCGGCGCGATCTTACTTATCCGCAGGATCCGTCAGGGCAAGCTTTTCAGTTAGAGGCCCATCGCGGGAAGGATGACGCGCTTGATGTAACCGCGCACATCGTCGGTGCGTCTGAAGGCTGCGAGCGATAGGAAAAAGCGCACGGCTGTCTCTGCGCGTTCGTCAGCGGCGGCACGGTCTTTTTCCTCAAGGCCATCGCCGATCATTTTGATCAGCAGGTCACGTGCGGCGGTGATCGCCTCGGTCGGGATAACATCGCGCGGGCTTGCAGGGATTTCGAACGACATGGGTTTACGGAGAATGTCGACGCGTTCGGACATATCGAGCAGATAGATAAAGGTTTCTGTTAGCCGCTCCTGCGGGGTTTCGTATTTGGAGGCATAGGATTCAAGCGAGCGTAAGAGGATTGAAATCCCTTCATTGATGCCTTCCTGAATGAGGTCTTCCAATGTTTCGAAATGGGCATAGACGGTCGGCCGACTGACGCCTGCTTGCGAGGCAATATTGGAGATATTCGCGCGTGAGGGGCCGAGCGTCATGATGCAGATCATGGCGGCATTCAGAATTTGCGCCCGGGTGTTTTCCGGGTTTTTGAAAGCGTCAAATGTGTCTGTTTCAGTCATCGGGCTGGCTCAGGGCAATCGGGTGGGTTTCGGATCAATAAAGATATAGTGGGTGTTAGGTTTTTTTTAAAGGGAAGATATATCTACGACCCGGCCGGGGTTCATGATGTTTTTCGGGTCGAGCGCTTTTTTGATGGCCAGCATTGCGTGTGTGGCTGCAGGCGGGCGCAGGCTGACAAGAGCATCGCGCTTTAGTTGGCCTACGCCGTGCTCGGCGGAGATTGATCCGCCATGGGCCATGGTTGTTTCGTAGACGGCGCCGGTAATCTCATCGGTGAGCTGTCCGATGATGGGTGTGTCTGTGTCGGTTGGTTCACAGGCTGAATAGTGCAGGTTTCCGTCGCCGACATGGCCAAAAGCGAGGAGTTCTGCGTCGGGCGCGATTGTGTGGATGGCTTTTGCGCAAGCGGCGAGAAAGTCTGGAATGCGCGATACGGGCACAGAGATGTCGTGATTGACGGCCGTTTTATAAGCGCGCTTGGAAAGCGGGATGGTTTCGCGGATTTTCCAGAAATCTGCCGCTTGTTGGCCGCTGGTGGCTATTTTGGCGTCGTTTATCAGTCCCTTTTCAAAAGCATCGGCGAGGCCGGTTTCGAGCATGGCATTGGCCATGTCTGCGCTTGGCATCGAGATTTCGCAGAGGACACGCCACGGGGCTTTAGAAGGGGCCGGATCGCGAATGTCCGGGTCGTCGCCTTGGACCATGGTGATGGCATTAGCGGGGGTCATTTCGAAGCTCGTCACAGTGTCACCGGCATGGGCGCGCATGAGGGCGAGAAGCTCCACGATGCTTTGCGCTGAGGGAGCTGTGATCCATGCGGTGGCGGTCTGGACGGCTGGGAAGAGTTTCAGCGTCGCAGCGGTGATGATGCCGAGCGTGCCCTCTGCGCCAGCGAACAGGTGTTTTAGATCATAGCCGGTATTGTTTTTGCGCAAGCCGGATAGACCGTCCCAAATTTCGCCGGAGGGCAGCACGACTTCGAGGCCCAATATGAGGTCGCGCATCATGCCATAGCGCAGGACCGCGACACCGCCCGCATTGGTCGAGATGAGGCCGCCGATCGTGGCTGTGCCTTCGGAGCCAAGCGATAGCGGGAAAAGGCGGGCAGCTTCGGTTGCAGCGTCTTGGGCGAAGACGAGCGGGGCGCCTGCTTCAATGGTCAGGGAGTTGTTGAGCGTGTCGACCGCGCGAATGGCACGCATCCGGCCCATTGAGACGCAGATTTCGCCATGTGGTGTGCCGCCGTCTACGAGGCCGGTATTGCCGCCTTGCGGGGTCATGGCGACGCCGTGTGCGCTGCAAAGTTTGACAAGGGCGGCGGTTTCTTCAGTGCTGGCGGGGCGAGCGAGGAACGGGGTGTGGCCGGAAAACTTGCCGCGCCACGGGTTGGCATGTTGTGCCAATAGGTCTGCGTCCTCGCTCCAGCCGGAGGGGCCGAGCAGAGATTTTGCGGCGGTTAGGAAGTCGGGGCTTAGCGAGGTCATGAGGGAAGACTAATCCCGTTTTGCGGCGCGCGCTAGCCTGTCATTGATCGCCAAGCCGAGGCCCTGCATTGGGATGGGGGCGACGGCGATGCGTGCATGTGTGCGGTCGAGGGTGCGTAGCATGGCAAAGAGATTGGCAGCCGCCTCGGTCAGGTCGCCTGTTTCTGAGAGATTATATTGGCGCGCCCATGCTGGCAGATCGTCGGAGGGGCCGAAGGCGAGATAGGCGTCGCCGGAGACGGGGGTGGCGGCGTTCAGACGAAGGGTGGCGTTTGGGGCGTAGTGGCGCGACAGGCCGCCGGGCGCGAGGGGTTTGCTTTCGTCTTGGGGGGCTAGCGTATAGGCGCTCGCATCGAAGGCACCGTGGCGCAACAGGGTTGGCGGGTCTGTGAGGCAAGACAGGATGGTTGATTCAAGACCAATCTCACAGGGACCGCCATCGAGGATGAGGTCGATTTTGTCACCAAGGTCAGCGGCGACGTGTTCGGCGCGGGTCGGGCTGATTTTGCCGGAGCGATTGGCAGAGGGCGCAACAAGCGGGCGGCCAAATGCGGTGAGGAGCTGCCGGGCGACGGGGTGAGCGGGCATGCGCATGGCAACGCTATCAAGGCCTGCGCGGGCGAGGTCGCAAATTGTGTGCGTCTCGGAAAGCGGTGTGACGAGGGTGAGCGGGCCGGGCCACCCCTTGGCGGCAAGCGTATTGGCAGCAGGTGAGAAATTCCCCTCGCGCTGGGCAATGTCGCGGCTTGCGACATGCGCGATCAACGGGTTGAAGCTGGGCCGGCCTTTGACTTCATAGAGGCGGGCGACGGCGGTAGGGTTGGCCGCGTCGCAAGCAAGACCGTAAACGGTTTCTGTTGGCATGGCGACAAGGCCGCCATCGTTTAAAATGCGGACGGCTTTTCGGATGCTCTCATCCGTTGGAGGCAGGATCGGCGCGGTCATTTCGAGGGTTTAACAGACTAGTTCGCGGCGCGCGAGGCCTTTACGGTGACATCGACGGTAATGTCGAGGCTGACCCAATCGCCGCCGGAATCGCTTTCTTGTCCGAGATTGAAGGCATCGCGCGATAGTGTCGC
>CAZXTI010000039.1:7383-10613 GCA_964643565.1 uncultured Hyphomonas sp.
GGCCGACCATGTTTCGAACACGCCGGTAAATTCGTTGCTATCATGGATGCCGGTAAAGCGGATTTCGGAGGCCTCAGGATCGATGACCCAATTGCTGGGGGCAGATGCGGTGACGGCAGCGGGGGCATCGGAGGAGCTGATGGCTTGGGCGACGACCGGGCCACCTGCAATGAGGCCGAAGAAGAGGGCGGCGCTGCCAAAGGCTGTTAGCGCGCCGCGGCTTGGTGCGCGCGGCGGGGTGGTTTTTCCAAATAGGCCGGGGATCATTCGTTTTAATACGCCTTCATCGTCACTGAGTTCGTGTTTTATTGCTCCTATAAGATGGAGTGCGAACAGCGCAATTAAAGCCCACGACAAGAGTTCGTGAACATTTGCGATTTTCGGGTAGATGGATTGGCGTGTCTCTAGCGCCAATTCGGGAAGGCCCGGCAGGTGCGGCCATGCGATGGTTCCGTAGAGCACGGTGGCAATGGCAAAGGGCGAGGCTGAGACCATGATCCAGCCGGAAATCGGTAGAGCGAACATGAGCACATAGAGGGCGATGTGGACGCCGTGTGATGCGGTTTTTTCGGCTGGGTTCATATTCGCGGGCAAGGCGGGTGGCTTATTTTTCCAGCGCCAGATGATGCGGGCAATCATTAGCACAAGTATGGTTATGCCGACGGATTTATGGAGTTGGAACATCCATTCGACGGGGCGACCATCAGCGCTGTGCATGTTTTTGCCGAGCGCGATCATCAGGCCAAGCATCAGCGCGATAATCCAGTGAAGCGCAATGGCGACACTGGAATAGCGCTCAGACTGTTCTGCTTGGGTCATCGGGGTTTCTAGTTGGCTTCCAGAAATTCAGCTTCGATGATGATTTCGACTTCATCGCCGATATTTGGCAAGAGGGCGGTCATGCCAAAATCAGAGCGGTTGATCTTACCGGTTGCGGAAAAGCCGATGAGGTCGCGCGCGCCGAACCAGGGTGCATTGCCTGTACCATTATAGGTGGCGTCGAGCTGAATTTCCTTGCTGACACCGAGAAGCGTTAGCTCGCCTGTGATGATGCCTGTAAATTCGCCTGTTTTCTCAATGCTGGTGGATTTGAATGTGACTTCGGGGAAGGCTTCGCCGTTGAACCATTTTTTGTCTGTGGCGAGGGTTTTGTTCCAGCCATCATTGGATGGGTGGTCTGTTTCCACTGATAGCGGGTTTACCGTTGCGGTGACAGAGGAGTTGACCGGATCTGCGGGGTCAAAATCGATGGTCGCGTCAAAATCGGTGAAACGGGCTGTGTATTTGTGCAATCCATTGTGCGAGACGCGCCATGTCAGGAAGGCGTGGGATTTTTCCAGCTCATATGTTCCGCTATTTGCCTCAGTGAAGGTTTGCTCTCCGGCGGTTGCGCAAGCAGCAAGGGAGACGGCGGCGATGGCGGAAATAAGGGTTCTGAACATGGAATTTGCCTTTCGGAAGCGGTAATGCGTTGTGTGTAGCAGATTGGCGCGCTAAATCCATCATAACGATTACTCGAGGTGAACCCGAATGGCTTATTCTGCTCCTGTCGAAGATTTAATCTTTGTCCTGAAACATATGACCGGATTTGAGCGATTGAACGGGCTTGAGGCCTTTTCCAATTATGATTCTGATTTGCTGGAACCGATCCTTGAGGAGGCTGGAAAGCTGGCGCGCGATGTGTTGGCACCGCTGAATCAGATTGGTGACCGCGAGGGCGCGCGGCTTGAAGCAGACGGGGTTGTTCCGGCTCCGGGGTTTGGGGACGCCTATAAAGCGTTTCAGGAAGGCGGCTGGATGAGCCTGGCTGCGCCGGAAGAATGGGGCGGCCAAGGGCTGCCAAAAGCGCTCGCATTGGCCGTAATGGAAACGGTTCATAGCGCGAATATGGCGTTTGGGCTGTGCCCGATGCTGAGCGAAGGGGCGATTGCGGCGATCCACACACATGGCACGGATGCGCAAAAACAGATGTATTTGCCAAAACTTGTTTCGGGCGAATGGACAGGCACGATGAATTTGACCGAGCCGCAGGCTGGCTCAGATGTCGGCGCGCTGAAATCAAAAGCTGTTCCTAATGGGGATGGTTCTTATGCGGTGAGCGGGCAGAAAATTTTTATTACGTGGGGCGACCATGATGTGACGGATAATATCGTGCATCTTGTTTTGGCGCGCTTGCCGGATGCGCCGGCTGGGTCGCGCGGGGTTTCACTGTTTTTGGTGCCGAAGTTTCTCGTCAATGAGGATGGCACGCTGGGCGCGCGCAATGGCGCGAAATGTATCGGGCTGGAAGAAAAGCTTGGCATCCATGCAAGCCCGACCTGTGTGATGGAATATGACGGCGCGACGGGCTGGCTGATTGGTGCGCCCAATAAGGGGCTGGCTTGCATGTTCACGATGATGAATTCTGCGCGGCTGAATGTCGGGCTGCAAGGTGTTTCGGTTGGCGAGGCGGCGTATCAGACGGCGCTGGAATATGCCCGCGAGCGCAAACAGGGGAAAGCTGGCGGCGTGGAAGGCGCTGCGCCGATTATTCATCATCCGGACATTCGCCGCACACTGATGACCATGAAGGCGCGGATTATGGCGTCGCGGGCCATTTGCTTTGCGTGCGGGGTGGCCGCTGACTTGGCTGAGCATGGGGACGAGGCTGATCGCGAGCATGCTAAGTTGCGCGAGGAATTGCTGACCCCGATTGCAAAAGCATGGGCGACGGATATGGGCGTTGAAGTGTCCAGCCTTGGTGTGCAAGTGCATGGCGGCATGGGGTTCATGAATGAGACGCTGGCCGCGCAGCTTTACAAGGACTCGCGGATTGCGCCGATTTATGAAGGCACGAATGGTATTCAGGCGATTGATCTGGTTGGGCGCAAATTGACGCTTGGCGATGGGCTTGCGATGCGGACCATGCTGGAAGATGTGTCAGAGACGGCACGGCTTGCGCGCGAGAGCAATGAGCCGGATTTTGTTGCGATGGCCGACCATCTGGACGCAGCAGCAGCAGCGCTGGAAGAAGCGACGGGCTGGATGATTGAGACAATGAAATCTGACCGCGACACGGCGCTTGGCGGCGCGACGGCCTATCTGGCTTTGGCCGGTGATGTGATTGGCGGGCACTTCCTGACGCGCGGCGCATTGGCTGCGCGCGGCGACGACGCGAATGGGCATATGATCGGGCTGGCCTGCTTTTTCGCTGAGACAGATCTGGCCGAAGCGCCCGCGCGCGTGCCGGG
>CAZXTI010000040.1:0-10387 GCA_964643565.1 uncultured Hyphomonas sp.
AGTAATGCAACCAATAGCCCATATTCGATTGCCGCTGCCCCGGCCTCATCGCGATAAAAAGCTTTCATAGCTCTTACAAACTTTATCATGTTGGCTCCTAAGATCGGCCAGAGGCTAAAAATTCGAACAACGGTATATCCGCTGCGGGTGCATCATATGTGTGCAAATCAGAAACCTTTACCCAATTGAGCGTTTGGCCCTCTATTGGCTTTGGTTCATTTTTCCACTCAGTACACGCATATAAAACCATCAATAGGTGAAAATTCGGATAATCATGGCTGACAAAGTGTAAAGGTTTTAGTTGGTTTTCATTAACTGTAATGGCGAGTTCCTCGGCGAGCTCACGTTTTAAGGCGGCCTCCGGCGATTCATTTTTTTCGATTTTTCCGCCCGGAAACTCCCACAGGCCCGCCATGGACTTCCCCTTAGGGCGCTGCGCGAGGAGAATCCGCCCTTGCGCGTCAAATAAAGCGACGGCGGCGACGAGAACGAGTTTCTTCTCGGTCATTAGGTGCGATAGGCTCCGTTAATTTCGACATAACCATGGGTGAGGTCGCAGGTCCAAACCGTGGCGTGGGCGGTTCCAACACCAACATTAGCGCGCATTTTGATATGGTCTTTCGCGCAGATTGCGCTGGCAATAGCTTCATCATAAGCGGGCGCCCGGCCACCATTTTCTGCAACCTGATGGTCACCGAACCATATATTTAGTGCATCTCGATTAAGCGGTTCGTCAGTTTTCCCGATCGCCATAACCACACGCCCCCAATTTGCATCGCTCGCGGCGAGGGCGGTTTTGACCAGAGGTGAGTTCGCAATGGAGCATGCGATTGTCTTCGCAGAGGCGGCGCTTTTGGCGCCTTCTACAGTGATCTCGATAAATTTCGTTGCTCCCTCGCCATCGCGAACAATTTGGTGCGCTAGGTCTAGGAGTACGCCGTGCAGGGCTTCTGAGAAAGGGGCAAACCGTGGGTCATCTTCTGATGTGATCATCGCTGCGCCGGATGCGCCGGTCGCGAACACCATAAGCGTGTCCGAGGTCGATGTGTCACTGTCCACGGTAATCGCATTAAAAGTGGTATCAACATGTTTGCGTAATAATGTGTCCAGCAGGTCGGGCGCGATGGCGGCATCAGTGAAAACATAAGCAAGCATCGTGGCCATATTGGGTTGGATCATGCCTGACCCTTTTGCGATGCCAGCGATGTTTATTTCGGTGCCGTCCAAGTTTAGCGAACTGCCAGCGCCTTTTGGGAAAGTATCCGTCGTCATGAAAGCGCGGGCGGCGTCCTCCCAATCGGGCGCAGCAAGGCGGCTTGCAAGGTCAGGAACGATTGATCCAACAAAATTCGGGTCTTGCAATGGTTCTCCGATCACGCCGGTCGCCGCCAGAAAGCAAGTGTCCTCCGGGATGTTGAGTGCTGCCCGCATCGCTTTGAGCGTCGCGGCATTTTTATCCTTGCCCTTTAAGCCTGTGAACGCATTCGAATTTCCGGCATTCGCGACCAGTGCGCGCCCATACCCGCCGCTTGCTGCTAAGGCATCCCGGCACCAGTCGATATCGACAGATCGTGTCGATGAGCGCGTAAACACCCCGGCTGCAGCCGTGCCTTCGTCAAACGCAAAGAGGAAGACATCGTTTCGTTCAAGGCCGCGCGGTGCATAAAATCCACGAGAGCCGACCGCGCTTCGGACGCCTTTAACATGCGGCAGATCCGGAAAACGGCTTGGAGCAAGTGGAGAAGTCTGCAGGGACATGGTCGGCCTATTGATTTTCAGTTGATGTTGTTTCTGACGCATTGGCCTCAGTGTCTAGCGTTTCTGGGTTAGATGGCAACGTGGTGGGAAATTCGGGTGCCTCGGTCGGGATGGTAACGATATTTGCATCCGTACGGAGCCCGCGAATAATTTTATTGATCTCAGCAAAGGTCAGAAAGCTCACAATTTCCGGGCGCATCTCGTCCAGTGTTTTTGGCGGCGGCTTACGTCGATCTTCTACTTTTAGAACATGCCAGTTCTCGTCGGCCTGCAATGCGCTGGAAATTGCACCGACTTTTGTATTGGCGATGGCACTGAGAAACGGCTCTGATTGATTGGCCGGGGCGATGTAACCCACATCGCCGCCTTGAATGCGGGTTGTTGCGTCGGTGGAATATTTAAAAGCAAGCGCGGCAAATTCGGTCCCGCCTCTATATTCACCTATAACGGTGTTGGCTGTGGCTTGATCAGGCACGGTGATAAGGCTGATGCGGACTTCGTCATCAATCTGCTGCAAGCGGGTTTGCTCGCTATACATGTCTTGGATCGCTTTTTCTGTGACATCGCTTTCCACGATATTCTCCACCAGAAGATTACCCAGAATGCGCTCACGTGCGACGGCGAGGCGGTGGCGCGCCAGCTTATCGAGATCTAAATTACGCTCTATCGCTTCTTGGGCGAGGAGGCGTTGGTCAATTAATTGGTCGAGAATATTCTGATAGCGTTCATGGCTTGAAGCAAATATTTCTCCCGAGGTTATGATGCCTTGGGCAATCGCTTCTAGTTCCACATCCTCTAGATATATTGGGTCGCCATTAACAATCGCGGCTGTTTCGCCGTCCAATTCCTCAGCATTGACTGGGTGATTTGGCGCGCTCTGTTCGCAAGCGACCAAGATGATGGAGATCATCAAAGCGGCTATTCGCGGAAAAATTCGGCTGGCAGGTTCGGTACAGAACATGGTATCTCTCATATTTGTGCATTAAGAAGCCGCACTCATTGGATTGACTTCATATTACGGCGTTCTTAAGTCTCCTGAAACAGCTGGTCGAGTAAAAACAGCTAATCGCCTTGTCCGTCAGAGAATTTCTGGCGGGTCTTCTTGAAGATAATGTCAGTTTCAGCAGAAAAGCTGTGTTGCTGGCGAAGCCATTGGTTCTCTTATGTTATCCGTCGCCCGTAAAATGTTTGGCTCATCAAACGACCGCAAGCTGAAACCCCTGCAAAAAAGGGTGCAAAAAATCAATGCGCTGGAACCGGAGATGAAAAAGCTCTCCGACGCTGAATTGCGCGCAAAAACGGTCGAATTCAAGAAGCGGATCGCAAATGGAGAGAGCCTCGACAGCTTGTTAAACGAGGCCTTTGCGGTTGTTCGTGAGGCCGGTGTACGTGCGCTCGAAATGCGCCACTTCGATGTTCAGCTCATGGGCGGCATGGTGATGCATGAGGGCGGTATTGCTGAAATGCGTACCGGTGAAGGTAAAACGCTTGTTGCGACCTTGGCAGTTTATCTAAACGCCCTGACCGGAAAAGGCGTTCACGTGGTGACTGTGAACGACTATCTGGCCGCGCGTGACGCAGAATGGATGGGCGGGCTATACAGCTTCCTAGGCATGACAACGGGTGTCATTGTTCATGGCGTAGACGATATTGGCCGCAAAGAAGCCTATGCCTGCGATATTACGTACGGCACGAATAATGAATTCGGCTTTGATTATCTGCGCGATAATATGAAGTATTCACTGGAGCAGATGGTCCAGCGTGGACACGCATATGCGATTGTTGATGAGGTGGACTCGATTCTTATCGATGAAGCCCGGACACCTTTGATTATTTCAGGTCCGACTGACGATCGTTCCGAGCTATACAAAGCTGTCGATGCACTGATCCCTAAGCTTGATGATGAAGACTTCGAAGTCGATGAAAAGCAGCGCAGCTGTATCTATACCGAGGAAGGTACAGAGAAAATCGAGAACATGCTTGCGGAGGCAGGCTTGCTGGAAGGGTCGCTTTGGGAAGCAGGTAATGTCACGCTTGTACACCATGCCAATCAGGCATTGCGCGCACACAAAATGTTCACCCGGGACAAGGATTATATCGTCCGCGACAATCAAGTGATGCTGATTGATGAATTTACCGGCCGCATGATGGAGGGCAGACGTTTATCAGAAGGCCTGCACCAAGCGATTGAGGCCAAAGAGCGCTGCGATATCAAGCCAGAAAACCAGACGCTGGCATCGATCACCTATCAAAATTACTTCCGTCTATATGACAAGCTTGCTGGCATGACAGGTACGGCGCTAACAGAAGCTGACGAGTTTGATGATATCTACAAACTCACAGTTATTGATTTGCCGACGAATAAACCGATCCAACGGATCGATGATGACGATGTTGTCTATCGCCGTGCAAAAGAGAAATACCAAGCGATTATTCAGGAAGTCAAAGAGTGTGTTTCACGCAAACAGCCTGTCTTGCTGGGAACCGCATCGATTGAAAAATCAGAGCTTATCTCAACGCTTCTCGGATCAGCGGGCATTAAACACCAAGTCCTGAACGCGCGCCATCACGAGCAGGAAGCGAATATTATTGCGCGCGCAGGCGTACCGGGCACGGTAACGGTTGCGACCAATATGGCGGGCCGCGGGACTGACATCCAGCTTGGCGGCAATTTCGAGATGATCCTGGAGCAGGCAATCGCCGAAAAAACCGAAGAGCGCGGCCGGGAGCTAACAGACAGTGAGCTGGAAATGCTAACGTCGCAAATCCGCGCCGAGATCGAAATCAAGAAAAAGCAGGCATTGGATGCTGGCGGCTTGTATGTGCTTGGCACCGAGCGGCATGAAAGTCGGCGTATTGATAATCAACTTCGCGGACGGACAGGTCGCCAAGGGGACCCTGGAAGGTCCAAATTCTTTATCTCAACCGAAGACGATCTGATGCGTGTCTTTGGCGGCGAACGTATGGAAGCTGTGATGCGACGCCTCGGTATTGAGGAAGAAGAGGGCATAACCCACCGCTGGATGACGAAGGCTTTGCAAACATCGCAAGGTAAAATCGAGCAACGAAACTTTGAGTCGCGTAAGAATGTTTTGAAATATGATGATGTCATAAACAATCAACGCAAGGAGATTTTCGAGCAGCGCCGCGAATTTATGCACGCCGATGATGTGTCCGATGTGATTGCGGACATGCGCCACGATGTGATCGAAGACCTCGTCTATGAATATATGCCGGAGAAGGCTTACGCCGAGCAATGGGATGTTGAAGGCCTTAAAACGGCTTTGGGAGAGCAATTCGGTGTTGATGCTCCGGTTTCCGAATGGGCTGCTGAAGAAGGCGTCGCCAATGAGGAAATTCGCGAGAAAATTCTTGGGGCGGTCGAAGAAGCCTATGCCGCCAAGAGCCTTGAAGTAAACGGTGCTTCCAATCCGGACAATGACCCGGCGCTCGGAAACCAGATGCATAAGATCGAACGACAAGTTCTGTTACAGTTCATCGATCGTAATTGGCGCGAGCATTTGCAACAAATCGACTCGTTGCGCTCTGTCATTGGACTGCGTGGCTATGGCCAGCGAGACCCACTCAACGAATTTAAATCTGAAGCCTTCGAGCTGTTTGACACGATGCTAAATTCGCTGCGTAAGGATGTTTCGTCCTTGCTGATGCGGGTGCAAGTTCAAGCGCCACCGCCAGCTCCCCCGCCGCCGCCGCAAACGGTTGAGACCCATATTGATCCGACGACCGGAGAGAATAGAGCGGCGCAGACACCTCAAGATGGTGCTCAAAGGTCTGCTAAGCCGACAATTGGACGCGCGCCACCACGAAACGCCCCGTGTCCCTGTGGGTCTGGTAAAAAATACAAGCGGTGTCACGGCGCGCTCTAAGCGCTTCGGCACTAGGTGCTGCGCACAGCTTCCAGGCATGCCGCGATAATTTTGTCTTGATCCTCTTGGGAGAGGTAAGCGTGCATGGGCAGGCTGATGATCCGTTTCATCAGATGCTCTGTATTGGGCAAGCCATCTGGCGCAACAGGACATGCTTTGTAGGCCGTCTGGCAATGAATCGGTTTTGGATAATATCGAGCGGTAGGTATTCCGCTTTCGCGCAGTTGGCTCGCAAAACCCTCCGGATCTTCAACGCATATACTATACTGCGCCCAAGTCGAAAGGGTATTGTCGGCAACAATCGGGGCGAGAATTTTCTGATTTTCAAAGGCGCTAGCATAACGACCAGCAACACGATTGCGCGCCTCAATTTCATCTCCAAAGACAGTAAGCTTCGCTAAAAGTATGGCGGCTTGAAGCGTATCGAGACGCGAGTTTAACCCAATGCGGACATTGTCATATTTGTCCTTGCCTTGACCATGATTACGGGTCGATTCGATCGTATCGGCGAGGCTTTCAGTATTTGTGAAAACCGCGCCGCCATCACCGTAGCACCCAAGCGGCTTGGCTGGATAAAAGCTCGTCGTCATGACATCGCACCAATGCATAGGGTGTTTATCTTGGAGTGTGGTTCCGAAGGCTTGGGCGCAATCGGAAATCAGCTTTAACCCATGTTTCTGGGCGATAGGGGCAAGTCTGGGATAGTCGGCGCTTTGTCCGAACAAGTCGACAATCATGACAGCGCGAGGCTTCAGCTCGCTGGTTGTTTTGATATGCGCTATCGCTGCTGACAGGCTGGCTGGCGACATGTTGAAAGTGTCTTTTTCAACATCCACAAACACTGGCGTTGCACCGAGCAAGGCAATCGCTTCTGCACTGGCGCAATATGTAAAAGATGGGCAGAAAACTGCGTCGCCCGGACCTATCTCCCAAGCCATCATTGGCAGGAGGAGGGCGTCAGTCCCATTTGCGCATGTTAATGCGTGGGTCGCTTCCACAAAGCGCGATAACTTACCCTCAAGTTCGGTGACTTCAGGGCCCATAATATAAGCGCCGCTTTTTAGAACGTTTTCGATATTCGTATCGATCGTCTGCTTCAACCGCGCCTGTTGCGATTTTAAATCGATAAAGTCCATTATTTTACACTCTACTGGCTAAGTGGGTCTTCATCGATATGAAGTGTGATGTTTGATCAGTGCCAAATCGAGTATTCTAGGTAACGGGTTGAACGCCGTGCCGCCAGTAGAATTTTCACAGAATCTGATCACAGGATGTGACAGATTGTGACTCTCACATCGTGGGCGAATTCTACTTTTAGATTGCTTTGCGCACGGCCTCGGCAACGGCTTCAGCAGCGTCTTGCATATCGGCTTTCTTTTCCGCTTCGGCCATAACCCGAATGAGGGGCTCAGTGCCGGATTTGCGAATAACAAGCCGCCCGGATTTTCCGAGCTTCTTTTTTGTCTTCTCAATCACAGACTTAACAGCTTCGTCTTCTAAAGGGTCAGTGTCTTTATAGCGGACATTGATGAGGGTTTGCGGAATAGGGGCAAATACATTTGCAAGCTCAGAGACCGGTTTATCTTTCTTGATACAAACAGCAAGCGCCTGAAGCGCTGCGATCAGACCATCGCCTGTTGTGGAAAAGTCGGACAAAATAATATGGCCCGACTGTTCGCCGCCAAGATTGTAGCCGCCTTCGCGCATTTTCTCGACAACATACCGATCACCAACTGTGGTGCGTTCCAAGGTAAGACCAAGCCCCTCAAGATGCCTTTCCAAGCCGAGATTAGACATGATTGTCGTGACCACACCTGGCTTGCTTAGTCGGCCGTCTTCAAGCCATTGCGTGGCAATCATGCCGATTAACTGGTCACCGTCTATCTCATTGGCATTCTCATCGACAATGATGCAGCGATCCGCATCGCCGTCGAGCGCAATGCCAATATCGGCACGGTATTTTGTGACCATTTCTTTTAAGGCGCCAGTGTGCGTTGAGCCGACGTCTTGATTAATGTTGAAACCATTCGGTGTTACCCCAATCGGGAAGACCTCGGCCCCCAGCTCATATAATGCGCGCGGTGCAACCTTGTAGCCAGCACCATTGGCGCAATCGACAACGATACGCAGGCCGGAAAGACGCATCCGGCGCGGGAAAGTTGCCTTAACAATTTCGATGTAGCGCGATGTTGCCTCATCAATTCTCAATGCCCGGCCGAGCGCATCCGGTTTTGCGAGCTTATGGTCAAGTGGCTTGTCCATCAGCGCTTCGATTTCTAATTCGATCTCATCAGACAGTTTACGCCCATCCGGACCAAAGAGTTTCAGACCATTATCATAATATGCGTTGTGCGAGGCTGAAATCATCACGCCGAGATCTGCGCGCAAAGACCGGGTCATCATGGCCACGCCGGGCGTTGGCAGCGGGCCAAAGAGCGTGACATCCATCCCGACAGAGGTGAAGCCCGCTACAAGTGCTGGCTCTATCATATAACCCGATAGGCGCGTATCTTTGCCAATGACAACAGAATGGCGTCTGGCGCCGTCGCGTCGAAAGTAGCGTCCTGTTGCCATGCCAAGTCGCATCGCAATTTCCGGTGTCATACGGCCTTGATTGGCTGTGCCCCTGATCCCGTCGGTGCCAAAGTATTTTCGCTTCATAAACTTTCCTCAGCGATGGTTTGCTCTACGCCATGCTCTGATTATAGGATTTAAATCAACCCGTGTAGGGCTTGTACTGTATCGTTAAACTCTTAGTCTCAAAATTCTCATATATACTTAATGGATTATCTGCATTTTTTGGTCATAAGAAGACGAGATTCGTGCAAACTTTGGCTAGGTTTCGCCCCTTAATGAACACGATCTGATCGGATAAAGGCGATGCAAGGGCGCGATTGCTCCCATAAAATGAGGTGCAAGCATGTGCGGAATTATTGGTATTCTTGGCCAAACTAACGTTACTGACCGTTTAGTAGAGGCCCTGCGGCGGTTAGAATATCGCGGCTATGATAGCGCGGGGGTGGCGACACTCTCGGATGGTAAGCTCGGCCGCGTGCGCGCGGCTGGCAAGCTCGACAATCTAAATGAAGCGCTTAAAAAGACTCCGCTCCAAGGAAAAGCAGGTATTGGTCACACCCGATGGGCAACCCATGGCGAGCCGACTGTAGAGAACGCACATCCGCACGCCGCGCCCGGTCTAATGGTCGTCCACAATGGCATTATTGAGAATTTTCGCGAACTTCGCGCCGAGCTTGCGGCAGCAGGATTTCCTTGTGTAACCGATACCGATACCGAAACCATTGCCCAGCTCATCGCTGCCAATCTTGCCAAAGGCGCCGCGCCGCGTGATGCAGTTTCGCAAGCTTTGAAGCGATTGGAAGGTGCCTTTGCCATCGCTATACTTTTTGAAGGCCAAGAAGACTTACTCATTGGTGCCCGTAAGGGATCCCCGTTGGTCATTGGTGCCGGAGAGGGCGAGATGTTTTTGGGGTCCGATGCACTCGCCGTCGGCCCGTTCACAAATAGGGTGGTCTACCTTGAAGAAGGTGACTGGTGCGTCTTATCGCGCGATGGGTATGAGATTTTCGATGCGGATGACACGAAGGTCGACCGCCCGCAAACGATTGTGCAAAGTGCCGGGGTAATAGCGGACAGAGGTAATTACCGCCATTTCATGCAGAAAGAGATTTTTGAGCAATCAGAAGTGACGGGTCGGACAATCGGTCATTACTTGAATGCTCTGGATCAATCGATCGAGCTTGGCGACACGAATGGCATCGATTTAACAAATGTCAAAGGCATACAATTGGTAGCCTGTGGCACGTCCTATTATGCGTGCATGGTAGCTGAATATTGGTTCGAGCAGATTGCTGGTGTCCCGGTTAAAATCGATATTGCGTCGGAGTTTCGTTATCGTCAGCCGAAACTGCTGGCCGGGGGGCTTGCAATCTTTGTGTCCCAGTCGGGAGAGACCGCCGACACTTTGGCAGCGCTTCGTTATTGTAAGGAAGCCGGATTAGATACGGCTGGCATTGTGAACGAAACAACTTCAACGATCGCCCGTGAAGTTGACATGGTCTTGCCCATTATGGCCGGGCCCGAGATCGGTGTTGCTTCAACCAAGGCATTTACAGCCATGCTGTGTACGCTTGCCTCTATGGTTATCGCGATCGGTAAAGCGAAAGGCGAGCTAGACCGGACCCAAGAGTTAGAATTGATTGCAGCCTTGGAGACTGTGCCGCGCCTCATTGGGCATGCTCTGCGGCTCGATACCAGGATTGCCGGTCTCGCGCGTGAGCTCGTAAAGGCGCATGATGTACTCTATCTTGGCCGCGGCGTGCACTTCCCAATCGCGCTTGAAGGCGCACTGAAACTTAAAGAGATTAGTTATATCCATGCGGAAGGCTATGCTTCCGGTGAGCTGAAGCATGGCCCGATTGCCCTGATTGATGAAGAAACGCCGATTGTGTTTGTTGCGCCATTTGATAGGCTGTTCGACAAGTCGCTTTCTAATTTGCAGGAAGTCGTCGCGCGGCGCGGACGCGTCACGCTTATCTCAAACAAGAAAGGCATAAGCGGGGCTGGTGAAGCACCTACGCATACGATCGAGGTCATCGATTGCCATGACTTTGTCGCGCCAATGATCTACGCCATCCCAGTTCAGCTACTCGCTTATCATATTGCTGTGGAAAAGGGCACAGATGTCGACCAACCGCGCAATTTGGCAAAATCAGTGACCGTAG
>CAZXTI010000041.1:0-10252 GCA_964643565.1 uncultured Hyphomonas sp.
TGATAGCGTTGTATACCCCTTTGGCCAATAATCCCGCGCACGAAGAATATTGACCATGATAACACCATTCGTGGCACGCACATGTGAGTTGTTTAACCGGATCGCGTCTTCATCTATCGTTTGTGCAAGTGGCTTGGAACCAATCTGATTCGCAATCGTTCCACATCCCGCAAGCCCCATCAGCGCCGCGCCAATTATCGTATATTTTAATAAGTTCATCATGCCCCCCGTTGTTATAGATACGGGGGTCATGGCCAATTTTTCCGGAACGATCTGTGATCGGTATCACAATCCGTAAACTGTAATAGATATTACAAAACCCCCAACATCTCTGCGACGAGCGGGTGGCGCACTACGTCTTGGCCCTCAAGGCGGATGACAGCGACATCGTTCATGGCTTCGATTTTTTCTGCGATGGCAGCAAGGCCTGACAAGTTGGGAAGCAGATCGGTTTGTGCCGGGTCGCCTGTGATTGCCATGGTTGAGTGCCAGCCGAGCCGGGTGAGCAACATTTTCAGCTGTGTGTAAGTACAGTTCTGCGCTTCATCGATAACAATGAAAGCATTGTTCAAGGTCCGCCCGCGCATAAAGCCGATCGGCGCTATTTCGATAATCCCCTCGCTGATCATATCGCGAAGCTGTTTTGGGCTGAGCCGATCGGACAGTGCGTCATATAGGGGGCGCAGGAAGGGCGCTAGCTTTTCCTCCATGCCGCCGGGCAAAAAGCCGATCTGTTCGCCTGCATCGACCGCCGGACGCGCCAGCACAATGCGCGCCACCCTGCCCTCTTGCAGAGCTTTGACCGCTTCACAGACCGCAAGATAAGTTTTGCCCGTACCCGCCGGACCGAGCGCGGCGACAAGCGGCTTGGTCGCAAGCGCTTCCATCAAGGCGGCTTGATTTTCCGAGCGGGGCTTGATGGTTTTGACATAGCGCTGGTCGCGCTTTTCGCCGTGTTTCTTGTCCTGTCGTTTATAGGTATTGCCGTCATCGGGGTGCCAGCCGCCATCAATGGCATAGAGTTGCGCATCGCGATCCATTTCCATTTGGCCTGCGCGAAGACGGCGTGTAGCTGTGCGTTTACCCATAAGAGACTCCTGATTTTGGACAGAAAAAAACCGCGACACGAACAGTGTCACGGCAACGAAAATGAGTGCGAAGGAGGCTCCGGCCTTTATCAGGCGCGGGCGGTGGTGGCCCGTAGATACTGAGATCAGATCGTCTCACGCATATCCTCCAATTCCTGCATAAGAGTGTGCCCTGATTGCTAAGATTTCGTAAAGAGGAATTTTCACCCCGGTCATTTACCGCGAATTTTGCGTGACAAACCGCACGCTGATAGGCACGGTGGGAGCGAGTTTTATGTTTCGAGGCGAGGGTAATATCAATGGCGCTTTTTTCTCTTGATGGGGTATCACCCACCCTGCCAGATAGCGGTAATTATTGGGTCGCAGATAATGCCGCCGTGCTGGGCAATGTGACCCTGCATGAGAACGCAAGCGTCTGGTTTGGCGCAACGCTGCGCGGGGATAATGACCCGATCATTGTCGGCGAAAATTCCAATGTTCAAGATGGCTCCGTTCTGCACACGGACATGGGTTGCCCGCTAACAATCGGCAAGGATGTCACGATCGGGCATATGGTGATGCTGCATGGCTGCACGATTGGCGATGAAAGCCTGATCGGGATTGGCGCGACGGTGATGAACCGCGCCGTGATCGGCAAAAACTGTATTATCGGCGCGCATGCCCTGATCCCGGAAGGCAAGGTGATCCCGGATGGGTCGCTGGTCATGGGCGCGCCGGGCAAAATCATCAAGGAGCTGACCGAGCCTCAACGCATGATGATCAAGGCATCTGCGCAAGTGTACGTCGACAATTGGAAGCGGTTTAAAGCTGGGCTGAAGCGGATTGACTAGCTGACGAGCGCTTCGAACTCAAAGAAACGTGCGCGGCAGACCTATCCCGAATAGACTTGCACTCAACTTAGTAAAATCAGGACGCAAAACATGACCTCTCTCCTAAATCGCCGCAGATTTCTTTCAGGCGCAGCGACACTTGCCACACTGGCAGCCTGCAGCGGGCAAGACGGCGGCCAAAGTGCACAGGCGCAAGCGAACGCCCCCTTTGGCGAAATTGTCGACGATCAGAGCTTTGCCAGCCTGCAAAATATCGGTGAGAATATCTGGGCCGTGGTGTCGAAGCCTCTGAACCCTGATGGTAGCTTTAACCCCGAAACCGTGTGCAATGGCGGACTGGTTGCAGGCGCTGACCGTGTTGTCGCCATTGATGCCTTCTTACAACCAGCCGGAGCCGCCTGGCTCGCAGGACAAGCCGAAACCCTGCTCGGTCGGCCCGTGACGGATGTGATCGTAACCCATTTCCATGCCGACCATTCTGGCGGCCTTGCTGGCTTTCAGCGCGGCGCGGACGGCCCGGAGATCATCGCGACCGATACCACGCGTAAGCTGATCTATGAACGCTATGCCGGACCAGCGCGGCCTATCGACGGCACACCATTTAGCGCGCCAGCCGTGCGCCCTGTCCTGCCAACGCGGATCATGACCGACGAGAGCACCCCCGCGCAGATCGATCTTGGCGGCGGGCGCACCCTCACCCTTGATCCAAAAAAAGGACACACCCCCTCAGACCTCGCCATTCATGTCGATGATGCGCCGGTGATTTTCGCAGGCGATCTGGTCTGGGCTGGCATCTTCCACAATTATGTCGACGCCATCCCCTCCCATCTTACAAAATCAGCCAAAGCCCTGCTCAAAGACCCAGCCAAAACCATTGTCACCGGTCATGGCCACCTTGCCAAAGCGGGCGACCTTGCTGATTATGTCTCGCTACTTGAACTGGTCGAGGAGAAAGCACGCGCCGCGCATGCCGCCGGAAAAACGCCTGAAGACGGCGCCAAGGATTTCACTGTGCCAGAGAGCCTTGGCAAATGGATCCTATTTAATCCCGGCTACTACCAGACCGCGTTTGAAGCGTGGCGGCGTGAGCTGGACGGCGAAACGGAATAGACGACAGAAACCGGGAAGGGTTTAACTTATGAATATACGCAATTTTTGCCTGCATGTGCATCTTTATCTCGCTGCTTTTGTGGCGCCAGTTTTCGTTCTGCTGGGGCTATCTGGCGGGCTATACCTGCTTGATATCAGGGGCGATGTTACGCGCACACCGGTCGAGCTTTCTGCGGATGCGACACTTGATTTTCAAAGTGAAACACTTGAGGCCGATGTCCGTGCCCTGCTCGCAGACCACGGGATTTCACATCGCTTCGAAACGATCAACAGACCGAGGCTGCCTGCAGGCGGCGCCGGGTTTCAGCGCGGAGCCGGTTTCCCTGGCGGAGCCGGTGCTGGACAAGCGGGTGGTCAAGGCGGTGGTGGGTTTGGTCGCGGTGGCGGTCAAGCGCGCGGCCAAGGTGCGGGTGGACCACGCGGCGGTGGATTTGGCCGCGGCGCAGGCGGACCCGGAGCTGCTTCTGCAACCGTCATTCAGACCCGGCCAACCTCGCGCACCTCGTACCAATTTCGCTATCAAAACGGCGCGCTGACAGCGACACGCGCAACGCCCAATCTTCAAAGATCCCTGATGGAGCTTCACAAAGGACATGGCCCGCGCCTGTTTACGACGTATCAAAAGCTCGTTGCGCTTGCTTTGATCCTTGTTGTTCTGAGCGGGGTCTGGATGGGGCTCGCCTCAAAGGTTCTACGCAAGAAAACGGGGCTCGTCAGTCTGGCCGGATTGGTGGTCTTCATTCTTGCAGGCTTTGTGATTTAGGGGTGCGGCTGGGGCGATGTCCCAGCCGACACTTGCCAACTAAAACTGCCATGCCTGACCCATTTTGCTCAAAACCTGCGCCTGTAGAAATATACAGGCACTTGCGGGGATTTGAGTATGACCAGACTATTCGTTTTCATATTGGTAATTGGGTATATCCTCACCACATCTATGCTGGTCCATAGTCAGCAAAGCACGCAAATACAGTTCAAACGCGTTGATATCATGGACCCGACAGGGTTTAGCAAGCCTGAGCGCTATGCCGTTAGCCTGATCCCGGCCGACTGGACCACGCAAGGCGGCATCGTCTGGGTGACCGATCCCAATAGCTGCATAAATGGGAACCGGATCGCATGGAGCGCCAGCGCGCCGGATGAAAGTGTCTCGCTTGGCGCACTGCCGGGCATTGGCTGGCAAGCCAACTCATTCTCCGGCTGGAAACGCGCCCATGGATGCGCCGCTTTTCAAAACGGCGACCCTGATGAGATTGCCGCTTATTATGTTCAGCAGGCCGCCCAGCAAGCAGGCACAGCGGTGACCATCGTCGATATCCAGCATGATCCGGCCCATGACCACCAGCAGACACAAGCCCTTAGTGCGGCCCTCGGCGGTGTTTCTGCAGGTTTCCCGCAGAACAATCGCGCCGTGACGCGCGTTGCCGAATTTACCTATGAAACCAACGGACGTCCGCATCGCGGTTTCCTGTTGATGAATATGACGATCTTTGAAAGTCAGATACAGGGCGCGAGCACTGTGTCGGGAAGTATTTACGAGGCCTTCTATTTTGGCGCTAGGGCCGATAAATTTGATGCATCGCTTCCCATTCTGGAAGCCTTCATGCGCAATTTCCAATTGGACCCGGCATGGCAAATTGCCAAATGGCAAAGTGACGCCGCCTTCGCAGCGACCCAGCCGCGCCCCGCCTCGACATGGAAGGTCGACACAACAGGCTCAGACATTCTGGACATACAGATGAAGGGGTATCAGACCAGAAACACGATCAGGGATGCCGGTCATGCTGATACGATTGATACCATTCGCGGGGTGACAACCTATGGGGCCGATACACCCCACTGGCCAAGTGCAAATTCCCTCCGGTTATGAACAGGCATGGCAATTACCCAATGGCAATATCGTTGCCAGCAACGACCCGTTCTATAACGGACAAGGCGAAGGCGTCGAGTTAAAGCAATTGCGGCGGTAGGTGTGGTGCAAAAAAGGCGACCATATGGCCGCCCTTTTAATTATGTATCCAAGAAGCTGCGTAGTTTCCGGCTTCGGCTTGGGTGTTTTAGTTTGCGCAGGGCTTTGGCTTCGATTTGGCGGATGCGTTCGCGGGTCACCGAGAACTGCTGGCCGACCTCTTCGAGCGTATGGTCCGTGTTCATACCAATACCAAAGCGCATGCGCAGGACGCGCTCTTCACGCGGTGTGAGCGAGGCCAGCACGCGCGTTGTTGTCTCGCGTAGATTGCTCTGAATGGCTGCATCGACCGGGAGCAATGCAAGCTTATCCTCGATAAAGTCTCCAAGGTTGGAATCTTCATCATCGCCAATCGGCGTTTCCAGAGAGACAGGCTCTTTGGCGATTTTCAGCACTTTGCGGATTTTCTCAAGCGGCAGGCCAAGCTTTTCAGACAGCTCTTCCGGGGTCGGCTCGCGGCCAATCTCGTGTAGCATCTGGCGCTGTGTGCGGACGATCTTGTTGATCGTCTCAATCATATGCACCGGAATACGGATCGTGCGGGCTTGGTCGGCAATCGAACGTGTGATTGCCTGACGGATCCACCATGTCGCATAGGTGGAGAATTTATAGCCACGGCGATATTCAAACTTATCAACCGCTTTCATCAGGCCGATATTACCTTCCTGAATGAGATCAAGGAATTGCAGGCCGCGATTGGTGTACTTTTTAGCGATGGAAATCACGAGGCGCAGATTGGCTTCGACCATTTCCTTTTTCGCCACGCGGGCTTCGCGCTCGCCTTTTTGCACCGTCTGAACAATGCGGCGGTAATCATCAATCGGCACACCGATCTCTTGCGAGACAGAAGAAATCTCTTCGCGCAAATTGTTGATCGTTTCGGCTTCAACTGTCGTGAACTTTTCCCACTTCTTGGAAATGACCGCAACAGATTCAGACCAATCCGGATCAAGCTCTCTGCCAAAATAGTTTTCCAGGAATTGCTTGCGCGGCACACCATGCGCATCTGCCCGGCGCATAAGCTGGCCTTCAAGGCTCATCAGTTTCTTGTTGATCGCGTAAAGCTGCTCAATCAGGGCCTCGATCCGTGCATTATTGATATGCATGGTCTTGAGGTTTTCCACGATACGCGCGCCAAGTTCATCAAAGTCCTTTTGCGTTTTCGGGGTCAACTCCTTGCCTTCAAGACGCCGCGAAACGAGCTTTTCCTGAAGTTTGCGATATCTGGCAAAGTCTGAAGAAATCGCATCTAGCGTTTCTAGGACGCCGTCACGCAGAGAGGCTTCCATCGCAGACATGGACATTGCCGCGCCTTCGTCGTCATCCTCATCGTCGTCATCATCACTGCCCTCTTCGCCTTCGGCCTTGGCCTCATCGCTTTCGTCTTCTTCTTCGGTTTCCTTGGGCGGCGGCGGCGGGTTTTCAGCGCCATAGGTGGCTTCAAGATCAATGACATCGCGCAGCAGAATACGTTCATTTACAAGTTCGTCGCGCCATACCATCATCGCTTCAAATGTTAGCGGGCTTTCGCACAGGCCGCGGATCATCGCATCGCGGCCGGCCTCGATACGTTTTGCAATCGCGATCTCGCCTTCGCGCGATAGAAGCTCGACAGAGCCCATCTCACGCAAATACATGCGCACTGGATCATCTGTGCGGTCCGATCCGCGCGCATTACCTTTTTTGGCGACGACCTTTTTGTCTTCGGTCTTGATAAGCGCAACAGAACCTGCCTCGCCTTCTTCTTCGGATTCAACAACATTGATACCCAGTTCGGAAAGTGCGGACATCGCATCTTCGATTTGGTCAGATGAAACCTGATCGGATGGCAGGACCTTGTTCAGCTCGTCATGCGTAACATAGCCCTTTGCCTTGGCGGTGCGCAGGAACTTTTTGCCATTCGTGCTCGACAAATCCAGAACCGGGGCATCCTGTAGCTCTTCAGGGACCGCCTGGTTCTTTTCAGCTGCGCGTTGGCTCGCTGTTTTTGGCAGCACTTTTTCAGGCGTTTTTTTGGTTGCAGCTTTTTTCTCAACAGGCTTTTTGGCGGCTGGCTTTTTTGCCGCTGGTTTTTTCGCTGCGGGTTTCTTGGCGGCCGTGCTTTTCGCAGTTGCTTTCGCTGCTGGCTTTTTCGCTGCAGGTTTTTTTGCCGCAGGCTTCTTGGCGGCTGGTTTCTTTGCAGCCGGTTTCTTTGCCGCTGGTTTTTTAGCAGCAGGCTTTTTGGCGGCAGGCTTCTTCGCCGCTGTTTTGGTCGTCTTTGCCGCAGTTTTTGTCGCGGGTTTTGCCGCTGTCTTGCCTGCTTTGGTAGTCTTTGCTTTGGTTTTGGCCGTTGCCATGCGATGTCTTCCCTTCAGTCATGCGCCCGTCCGGTGAGCGTGATGAACTCGGTAAAATGTAATTAAGGACCCTTAAGTCTGATCTGCTTCTTCTGCCGCCTCGTTTACGCGTGCACGAAGCGCCCGTCGCTCCGCCACTTGTAAATGATGACGCCGCCATGCCGAGGTCGAAGCCGTAGCATCGGCCTCTTCTTCGGCATAAATCGTGCCATCATCGTCAGAACCTACAGATGCATGATGCTGCTCAAGGGCTATAAGCCAGTCCCGGCCCTGTGGTCCGTCGACATCGATCGGGGGGGCTTTCGGGTAGTTTTTGAGCAAGTCTTTCGCGCGGGTCCGTCCTAATGTTTCTAAATGGGCGCTGACGTGGCTCCGGTCAAGGGGGGAATCGTTATCAATTATGTCGAAAAGCACATCTCGGAGCGTACTGACGTCAGGATCAGGGAAATCTGCCGCAACGAGAAGCTCCCCAGCACGCTCCATCAGGGCCGGATTATCGATCGCACGAACAATGAGGCCGAGGCCGCGAACCTTGGTATTTGCCTTTAATTTTGAGTTTTCTGTCTTGCCGCGCTGGGCCGAACGGCGCTGCCAGAGATAATCATTCATCCGGCGTCGCAGATCGCGTTCATAGGCGGAACGGACGCCCGGATGCTTAATACGCCCCGCAGCGGTCTTTAAACGCTGATCGAGGCCAGCTTGCCGCTCAGGTGTGTCGACATCATCAAGGCCAAGCTCACGTTCCCAGAGCAATTGGGATAGCGGGATCGCCCCTTCCAGCATATCCAGCATCGCCTGACGTCCGCGCTGGCGCAGGACATCGTCGGGATCCATGCCATCTGGGAGCAGCGTGAAGAATAGACTGCGGCCTGGCTCAAGGTGCGGCAAAGCACGATCAATGGAGCGATAAGCCGCGCGCAGGCCTGCCGCGTCGCCATCAAAACAAAGTGTCGGCTCCGGCCCAACACGCCACAGGAGCGACAGCTGATCTTCGGTCAAAGCCGTCCCCAGAGGTGCGACGCTGTGACCAAAGCCTGCTTCGGTCAACGCGATGGCATCCATATAGCCTTCGCAGACAATCAGGCCCGCGCTCTCACCATGGCCAAGCGATTCGCGCGCGCGTTTGTATCGATACAGGACACTGCCCTTGTGAAATAGCGGCGTGTCGGAGGAATTGAGATATTTTGGCTTCGCGTCTGGCTGTAGCCCGCGCCCGCCAAACGCGATGACCCGTCCCTGCGGATCCTCGATTGGAAATATGACACGGCCACGGAAACGATCATATGGATCAGCTTGGCCTTCTTTCTGAACAGCCAGACCTGCCTCAACCACTTCGGACTTTGAAAACCCCTTCTTGGCGAGATGCGAGATCAGCGCGCGCCATTCGTCCGGCGCATAGCCCAAACGGTGGCGCGCCCAAGCATCATTGTGAAGACCGCGACCTTGTAGGTAAGAGCGCGCTGGCCCGCCATCGCTGGCTCGCAAGCTGTCCTCAAAAAACTGGCACGCCGTTTCGCACACTTCATAGAGGCGCAGGCGGCGATCATAGACTTCTTTTTCCTCTGGACTTGCTGTCGGCATGGTCATGCCAGCCTGCTCTGCAAGCTTCTCGACAGCCTCCATGAAACTTAGCCGCTCGGTTTCCTGTATGAATTTAATGACATCGCCGCCAAGCCCCGAAGAGAAGCATTTAAAAAAGCCCTCTGTGTCATGGACATAGAAACTTGGGGTTTTCTCAGCGGTGAACGGGGACAGACCAACCCAGGATTTGCCCTGTTTTTTCAACTTCACCTTACGGCCAACCACATCTGAAAGCCGTATGCGGGCTTTCAGTTCATCAAGAAATCCATCTGGCAGACGAACGGCGCTCATAAGGTTAACTTAATACGGGAAGGCGCGCCGGGCTATAGCTGGGCGGCGATTTGGCGTGGATTATCCCAAGACCTCTTGTAGCGCTTTGCTAGCAGAGCCGGTATCGATCTGGCCGGGATATTGCGCTTTTAGCGCCTGCATACAGCGTCCAACGTCTTTCAACTTGCTCGCTTCCAGCTCCTCGACGATCGCTTCAACGGCGGCCTTTAGGGGCTCGCCTTCAAGTTTTTTTGGCAAAAAGGTCTCTATGACGGCCAGTTCAGAACGCTCACGCTCGGCCTCTTCGATGCGGCCTGCATCATCATATTGCTTGGCAGATAAGGCGCGCTGCTTTGCCATCGTGTCGAGCAGCTCCTTCATCGTGGTTTCTTCGCAGCCGCCGCATTCGCCGCGTTCACGCGCAGACACGTCACGATCATCCACGGCGCAGAGAATCAGGCGCAATGTCGCCGAATCAACACTGTCGCGATCAGCATCCTGAGCACGCTCAAGCGCGCGCTCTAAGCGCTCCCGCAACGGCAATTCTTGGCCTAAATCGTCTGCCATGCTCAATTTCACTCCTGGGCGTGCGCTTTCCAGCTTGACGGGGCAAGGTCTAACCCCTTACTCCCGCATTGTTTGCGTAATTCCTTAACAGACCGAAAACCAGCACGAGAAGGCCACAGGTATGCCAGAGGCAACTCATTTTCAAGGCGAAACGACCGCAACGGGTGCAATCGTGCTGGCGGATGGCACGATTTATACAGGTACAGGATGGGGCGTCGTGGGCGTAAGTGCGGGCGAATTGTGCTTTAATACCGCGATTACGGGCTATCAAGAGATACTCACCGACCCATCTTATGCCGCGCAAATTGTCCTCTTCACATTTCCTCATATTGGCAATGTTGGCGCAAATGCGGACGATCATGAGGAAAGCTCCGCGCCCGCCGCAAATGCTGCGATCGGGACGATTTTTCGCGCGCCCATTACATCGCCGTCAAATTGGCGTGCAACACAACACTTCGGTGACTGGCTAAAAAGCGCTGGCATTATCGGCCTGTCCGATGTCGA
>CAZXTI010000042.1:0-10250 GCA_964643565.1 uncultured Hyphomonas sp.
ATGTGATCACGGTTACCAATCTTGGTGCTGACGATCCTTCTGGCAACCCAATCCCAGGTGACGACATTCCGGCAACGGCTGTTGTTGTTGCGGATACTTTGCCAGCGGAATTGATCTTTGTCGCTGCTACGGTTGAAGACTTTACGGGCACTGCGCCAACGGCCAGCCCTGCGCTTCCGCCAGCGAACACTGTTTGTAATGGAACCAATTGCGTGGTTCGTTATGAGAACGGTGTCGTTGCCGCGCCTGGTAACACAGCCGGCACGCCAACAGTGGCACGTGTACGTATTCGCGCACTGCTTCAGTAACGACTGAAAATTACACATCAAAATCTGGAGAGACCCCTGCAAAAAATGCAGGGGTCTTTTCAATTTCATGGACCATTTTTGCGGGATATTAACTCTGTAATGCGATGATCCAACCATAGCGAGTAGCCGAAAACGGCACCGCTAATAAAGCGCGAAAACGCGCAGGTGATGATGGTGAATTTTGTGATGGGCTTCCTCCCAAGCTTCCTCCGTGTGTTGACAGTATGGCTGTCTATTGTTGGCGTTTCGCTAGCAGTCGACATGCGTGCATCTGCGCAAACTGGGGCAGAGATCCGCAATGTCGCCACCATTTCATTCGACCAAGGCCCGAACCGGCTGACAATCCCGACCAATGAAGTTATCCTGATCCTCGAAGCTGCGCGCACATCTTCGACAATCGAATTCTTCCGCTTTGCACCAACGGCTGAGACGGCGATCACGACAAACATCAATGGTAGCCAGTTTAGTCCATCGGGCGATCTGGATGGCCCATTTGAGAGCATTGGCGCGCCGGTTACATCAAACGGTGCAGTGCTGGATCTTTCTGGCGATGTGTCGCTGGCACCTGCAGAGAGATATCTGGCAGGGGAGCTTGTCTTCATCCGGGTTACGGACCCAGGTCAAAACTCATCTGCCACGATAATTGAAAGCATTGTTGTGCGCCTCGTGGCCAGCACAGGCGATGAAATTGTCATCAGACTATTCGAATCTGGCCCAGATACGGGTGAATTCTTCGCTTATATGCCATCTACGGCTGATCCAACCCTGTTGAATGACAATACAATCTCCACGCCGGATAATACGTCGCTAACTGCGACATATGTCGATTCTTTTGATGCGTCGGATGTTTCTATCGATACGGCGATCATTGAGCCATTCAGCCGTGTGTTTGATAGTATCACAGGTGAGCTTCTTAATGAGGCGGTCGTGACGCTTATAGACATCACAACGGGTCAACCCGCAGACGTACTGGGTGTGGATAGTGTATCCAAATACCCGTCAACAGTTGAAACCGGTACAGTTGTTACAGATGCAAGCGGCTTAGAGTATCCGCTGGGGCAGGGGGAGTTCCTCTTCCCGGTGTTGGCTGAGGGCTGGTATCGCCTCGAGATTGAGACGCCTGAAGGTTATGTGTTCTCGTCAATTCTCGAGAATAGTTCGTTCTCGAATTTGGAAAATGCGCCTTTCCGCATCATTCCGGGCTCTTTTGGCGAAACATTTGGGGTTGAGACGTTTGGCCCGGCGAATTTTGATGTGCCGCTTGACGGGGTAGGTGAATTGGTTGTGACCAAGGATGCGGCCGTGGACGTGTCAGCCATTGGTGATTTCGTTGCTTACACTGTGAATATTGATAACCGCAATCAGGCGCCGGCCGTGTTGCGATTGCAGGATGTTTTACCTGAAGGCTTCAGATATCAAGCTGGCTCCGCGAGACTTGATGGAGTTCGAATTGAAGACCCAGCGATCTCGGCGAATGGTGAAACACTTATGTTTGAGGCAGGCATTATCCTGCCGGGCGAAGCTAGCGCGCTGACCTATGTAACTGTCGTGTCGGCCGGAACGCCGCTCGGGGAGGCTGTCAACGAGATCGTCGCGCTTGACCTGTCTGATGAGCAGATTTCAAACCGTGCTGAGGCGGCCATTATCGTGCGCGAAGATTTGCTGCGCTCGACGCTGACAATTGTCGGCCGCGTGGCTGAAGATGCCTGCCGACCTGATCAGGAATGGGCACGTGATATTGAAGAGGGTGTGGGTGTTGAAAATGTCCGCCTCTATTTGGAAACGGGCGACTATGTTGTCACCGATCAGGATGGATTGTTCCACTTTGAGGGTGTTTTGCCAGGCACGCATGTTGTGCAGGTTGATGTTCAAACGCTGCCAAAAGGCTACGAACCGGTCATTTGTGAAGAAAATTCACGCTATGCAGGCAGCGCCATATCAAAATTTGTCGACGCAACTGGCGGAACGGTCTGGCGCGCGAACTTCTATCTAAAGCGCACCGGCGAGGTGGATGTTGAGGAGGAAGTCTACACGTTCAATGATGGCCTCGAGCATTTGGATTACGATCAAGCCTGGCTCGATCAACAAGACGATACGGTTGCGTGGGTCTATCCGGATACGACCCGCACACCGTCAACGCTTAGTGTCAATGTTGGCATAAAGCACGCTGCTTTTGACAAGGTGGAGCTGACATTAAATGGTGAGCCGACCCCAGCGCTGAACTATGGCGGCTCGGATCTCTCAACCGACCGCAAAGTAGGTGTTAGCCGCTGGCGCGGACTGGATATTAAAAATGGGCGCAATGAGTTTGTCGCGATAATTCTGGATAAATCCGGAAATGTAAAAGAAACTATGAAGCGAAGTGTTTGGTTCGTATCCAGTATTGAGCGTGCGACTCTGGTTGATGATCAGTCAGAGCTTGTTGCCGATGGGCGCACGAACCCTGTTGTCTCAGTTCGCCTGACAGATTCAGCCGGGCGCCCCGTTCATGCTGGCCGGGTTGTCGATGTTGATCTTGCTGCACCATATCGCTTGAAATCAACCGAGCAATTTGAAGGCGAAGCACCCGTAACAGCGGCGCTTTCAAATGTCACGAATATTCAAGCTGGCCCGGATGGTATTGCGCGCATCGAGCTTGCGCCAACCTTGGAAACCGGACGTGCCCGCCTCTTGGTCAAGCTGGATGATGGTCGTCAAGAAAATATCGAAGTCTTCCTGCGCCCTGAGAAGCGCGATTGGATCATCGTTGGACTGGCTGAAGGATCTGCAGGTCTTGAGCGCCTTGATGGCCCCGGTGCAATCGACTCAAATGATCTGTTAAATGAGGGCCGCGTTGCCTTCTTTGCAAAAGGTGTGATCAAAGGCGATTGGCTTTTGACGCTGGCTGTGGATACGGCCAAGCGCCGAGGCGACGCTGATGGTGATCTGTTTGGCGGGCAAATTGATCCGAATGCGTTCTATACTCTGTTCGGTGACCGTACCTTCCAGGATAAGGAAGCAGAGAGCCGCTACCCGTTCTATGTGAAGCTGGAAAAGAACACGTTCCAAACCTTGTTCGGTGACTATGATACCGACCTGAACGATACGACGCTCGCACGTTATAATCGCCGCTTGTCAGGCTTGAGCACACTTTATGAAGGCAAGTCTGTTTCCTTCTCAGCGTTTGCGGCTGAAACTAATCAAGGGTTCACCCGTGATGAGTTTGCTGCTGATGGCACGTCTGGACCTTTTACACTCACGGCTGCGCCGCTGGTTCGCAACTCGGATGCGATCTTTGTTGAAACACGCGATCGTTTCCGTCCTGACGAAATTATCAGCATTTTGCGACTGACCCGCTTTGTCGATTATGATATAGATTTCGACACGGGGCAGGTCATCTTCCGCCGTCCGATTAGCGCAACAGATGACGCGTTTAATCCAAAAGTGATTGTCGCTGAATATGAAAGCTCTGCACCTGCTGAGCGCAACCTCATCGCAGGTGGACGCGTTGCTGCGCGCGCCTTTAATGATCGCGTCGAAGTCGGAGCAACCTATATTCGCGAAGAGGGTAGCGACACTGTCTCTGATGCGGTCAGCCAACTTGCCGGTGTTGATCTCACTGTGAAGCTAGATAACAGCACAGAGCTTCACGCCGAATATGCTGTGACCAAGCGCGATAATGCTGCGCTCGCTGCAAGTGGCAATAGTGATGATACGGCCGATGCCGTGCTTGTTGAAATTATCCGCCGCCAGGAATCTTACACGGCATCTGCCTATTACCGTGAGGATGAAGCAGGCTTTGGTCTTGGGCAGCAATCGTCTGCAACAACCGGCGGCGTGCGTCGCTTCGGTGCAGCCGTCACCGCCGAAATCGCCAAGGCGCGTAAAGAAGCAAACGGTAGCAATGCAGCACATTTCATCGACGCTGAAGCCTATCGCGAAGATAGTCTTCAAAGCGGCGACACGCGGAACGTCATTGAAGCTGGCGTGCGCCGGCAAGGACCATTGTTGAATGCGAGCGTGGGGCTGCGTGCTGTAGAAGAAGACATTGCAAGCCTTGCTGATGGCGCGCGCCGGTCAACGCTGGTGACGACATCGGTGAATAAGAACTTTGCGAATTTGGGCCTGAATGTATCAGCTGCGCATGAGCAACCAATTGCAGGCGATGAGTCCTCTTTATTCCCGCAACGCACTATCCTTGGTGTCGATAAAACGATTACCAAGAAAGCAACGGTCAATGTGCGCCACGAAATTCTCGACGGAGAAAATGCCGATGGCAACAACACGGTTGTCGGTGTTACCGTCCTGCCATTTGCCGGAACGACAGTCACCGCTTCAACCGATCTGATCACGCAAGATAGTGCACGCCGTATCGGTGCGACAGTTGGCGTGGATCAAGCGATCCAGATCAATGACAATTGGTCTGCGGGCGTAGGTTTTGCGCGCCGGGCAAATATCAATGGCGACCAGGGCGATCCGCAAGCAGTTCTGCCGGACGCAGCGCTGTCACCACTGGAAACGGCCCCGGCCAGCCCGTTGACACAGGCAGACTCATTCACATCTCTCTATACCGGGCTTGGCTATCGCGGCGACCGCACGGCTGCCTCGGCGCGTTTAGAGCTGCGTGATAGTGCGCTCGGCTCACGTGTCACTGGCACATTTGGCGCGGCACGTGAGGCCAATGATGAGCTATCATACGCTTTCGCAGCGCGCGTAGAAAACAGCACGCTTGATGAGGCTGCTAATACGGTGAACTTTGATGCACGGTTCGGCACTGCCTATCGTCCACGCGGCAAAGGGCCGATCCTCTTTAACCGCTTTGACGCATCCTATCAGCAAGTGCAGGGCGAACAGAGCAACTTTAAGCTTGTCAATAATTTGGCCCTCAACGCGGCGATCGGCAAGCGGACACAAGTGTCAGTTTTCCACGGTATCAGATATTCGCGCACAACCTTCTTTGGCGATTCATTCGATGAGGTCACGAACCTGATCGGGGGCGAGGCGCGCTATGATGTCACCGAGAAGCTTGACCTTGGTTTTTCAGGCTCGGCGCTGATTTCTGCAAACGGCCAAACCGAATATCAGATTGGGCCGTCTGTCGGGTATTCGCCAGTGAACAATACTTGGATTAGCCTTGGATGGAACGTTTTGGGCTTTAATGATAATGATTTCGAGGCAGCAGAATTTAGCCGCGACGGGCCGTTCATTAAGCTCAGAGTGAAGTTTGATCAGAACACGGCGCGTGATTTGTTGAAGAGAATATCTCCAACAGGGCGCTAAACGACGCAATATTCGCGCTGATCGCAAGCCTGTTTTGCGATCTCTTTTCAAGCTTCTATTTGCTAAAATGGTTTCCTTCCAGCCTGCTTTGTTCTAGCTAGTCTGCGATGAGTGTTCAGGTCAAAATCTGCGGGCTTTCCGAGCCAGAAACGCTGCGCGCTGCTGTTCAGGCCGGGGCGGACTGGATTGGCTTTGTCTTCGTTGAGAAAAGCCCGCGCGCGATAACGCTTGCAGCGGCTGAGACGCTCCTGTTTGGCGTTGGCCGGGCGACACCTGTTGCGCTGCTGGTTGATCCAGATGATGAGCTTTTGCGTGCGGTTGGCCGCATCGGGTTCCCGGTGATCCAGCTTCACGGCGCTGAAACCCCTGAGAGATGCGCCGCTGTGCGCGAACTCAGCGGGGCTCAGGACGTGTGGAAAGCGGTTGGCGTGGCCTCTGCGGCGGATCTGACGCGCGCTGAGGCATATGCAGGCTTTGCCGACCGATTATTACTCGACGCAAAGCCACCCACCGGGGCGAGCTTAACAGGCGGAACCGGCGAAGTGTTCGATTGGTCGCTATTGAAAAATTGGTCCGCGCCGATGCCGTGGATTTTGGCAGGCGGGCTAACCCCGGAAAATGTCGGCAAGGCCATCAGAGCGACGGGCGCTAAAGCTGTTGATGTCTCCTCTGGTGTTGAACGCGCGCGCGGGCTAAAGGATGCCCAGCTTATTGAAGATTTTATCCAAGCCACAAAGGCGATCAAATGACCAATGTAAATAATTGGGATCAATACCCGGACGATGCAGGCCGCTTTGGTGCGTTTGGCGGGCGCTATGTCGCTGAGACGCTGATGCCGCTGATCCTCGATCTTGAAAAAGAGTATCGGGCCGCCAAGCAGGATCCGGCCTTCAAAGCGCAGATGGATGATCTCTGGGCGCATTATGTTGGCCGCCCAAGCCCGCTTTATTTTGCCGAGCGGATCACCGAACATTACGGCAAAGCGAAAATTTACTTCAAGCGCGACGAGCTAAACCATACCGGGGCGCACAAGATCAATAATTGCCTCGGCCAAGTCCTGCTCGCCATGCGCATGGGCAAGACGCGCATCATCGCTGAAACAGGCGCCGGACAGCATGGCGTGGCGACGGCAACGGTGTGCGCCCGCTTTGGCTTGAAATGCGTCGTCTTCATGGGCGAGACCGATGTTGAGCGCCAGAAGCCAAATGTGTTCCGCATGAAGCTGCTCGGCGCGGAGATCGTGCCTGTCTCCTCAGGCACGGGCACCTTGAAAGACGCGATGAATGAAGCCTTGCGCGACTGGGTGACGAATGTGGACGAAACTTTCTATTGCATCGGCACGGCGGCGGGCCCGCACCCATATCCTGAGCTTGTGCGTGATTTCCAATCGGTCATCGGCCGCGAAGCACGCGCGCAAATTCTGGAGCGGGAAGGGCGCTTGCCGGACGCTGTGATGGCGTGCATTGGCGGCGGGTCAAACGCGATTGGCCTCTTCCACCCCTTCCTTGAAGATGAGAGCGTCAAGTTGATCGGTGTTGAAGCCTCCGGCCACGGCGTTGAGACAGGCATGCATGCCGCCGCGCTAAATGGCGGCAAGCCCGGTATTCTGCATGGGAACAAAACCTATTTGCTGCAGGACGAAGCTGGGCAAATCTTTGATGCGCACTCGATCTCGGCTGGGCTCGACTATCCGGGCATCGGGCCGGAGCACGCCTTCCTGTTTGAAACGGGCCGGGCCGAATATCTCTCCTGCAAGGACACAGAAGCGCTCGAAGCCTTCCAACTCTGCACGCGCCTTGAAGGCATTATCCCGGCGTTAGAACCAAGCCACGCGCTCGCCCGCCTGCCAGACGCGCTAGAACTCATCCCGGATGACGGCCTCCTCATCATGAACCTTTGCGGACGCGGCGATAAGGATGTGTTTTCTGTGGCTGAGCATTTGGGCGTGGAGATTTAGGGCGGGCTGAGAGATGACGCATGTCCTCTTCGTTTGCTCAATGAACCGGTGGCGTAGTCCCACAGCGGAATCTGTTTTTCGAAAGGAGCCGGGAGTTTTTGCGCGATCAGTAGGCACGGCTCGCGGAGCTAGACGAACGATCTCGATTAAAGACATCCGATGGGCAGAGCTCATCTTAGTAATGGAAGATAAACATAAATCACGCATTCGCGCACAATTTCGCGACGAAATCCTCAACAAAGCAATCCACGTTCTGGATATACCAGACGACTACAAGTTTATGGACCCGGAACTCATTGAGCTGATCAGAGAAAAAGCAGGTCCGCTTATTCTGTGAGAGTATAGCTGACCAAAAGCAGCGCTACTCCGCCCCAAAATTGCCGTAACGATCTGAAACACTCTCTCTATGCGTATCATATCTGCTTTTATCGCGCTGCTTTTGCTTGGCTGTGCTGATCTTGCTTCGCTTGTGCCGACGGAGGAGGAATTGCACCGGACGGACACCTTCATCCGCATCTTTAAAGTCGAAGCTGAGTTGGAGCTTTGGTCGCGGGCCGAGGGGGAGGCGCAATTCAGCCTCGCCAAGACTTATTCCATCTGCGCCTATTCCGGCGCGCTTGGGCCGAAACTGAAACAGGGCGACAGGCAAGCGCCAGAAGGGTTCTACTGGGTTAATAAATCCCGCCTCAATCCGAACAGCCGGTTCCATCTTTCCTTTAATCTCGGCTACCCCAACGCCTATGACCGCGCGCATGGCCGGACAGGGGATTTCCTCATGGTGCATGGCAACTGCGTTTCAATCGGTTGTTATGCAATGACCGATGCAGGTATCGAAGAGATTTACGGCGCCGTGGAAGCAAGCCTTGAGGCGGGCCAGCCTTTTGTGCGTGTGCACATCTTTCCGTTTCGCATGACCGAAGCGAACATGGCCCGTCATTCCGGCTCTCGGTGGGCTGCGTTCTGGGCCAATCTGAAAGAGGGGCATGACCTGTTCGAGGTGAGTAATATTCCGCCAGATACGCAGGTTGAAAACAAGCGATATGTTTTCGAGCGCGTGGGGCTAACGCGATGAAAAAAGCCGCGCCCCTGAAGCGGAGCGCGGCTTTCTTTTCCCTCTTGCTAAGCGGGCTCTATTCGCCGGTTGCCGGTCCGCCCGTATCCAGGATTTCCTGATCGGCAGCGGTTTTGGCGAGGCGGGCGAGTTGGACAAATTCGGCGCGGTAGCCAAATTCATCTTCGCCCTTCGCGCTGTTGGCTATGGAAATCACGCTGTCCCAGCCAAAGCCGGTTTTGGTGTAGGGATCGCCGCGCAGCATTTGACCGTATCCAGCAACGGCGCTGGCAAAGCGAACATATTGCGGCGCGTCAGCCATATCCGGCACAGCATGGCGCGTTGTGATCGGGCGCGTCACAAGCGTGGAGGTTTCCGCGCCAGGTTTTTTGTAACGCAGCTTCAAGTAAGCATATTCATTGCTTTGCTCTGTGAGCTGAAGGGCGGGCGCATAGCGACTGGCATCAATCAGGCGCGCTTTAGAGTCGACTTGCGTGATTTCATAAATCGCTGTCACGCTTGCGCCTGCACCAATGTCGCCGGCATCCACCTTGTCATTGTTGAAATCTTCGCGGTTCAACAAGCGCGTCTCATAACCGATCAGGCGATATTCAGCGATCATGGCTGGGTTAAACTCAACCTGAATCTTCACATCATCCGCAATCGGGAAAAGGTTGGCAGACAGATCATCATTCATCCATTTGCGCGCTTCGTTCAGCGTGTCGATATAGGCAGCTGTGCCATTGCCGGTCTGGGCGATTTTCTGCATCAGCGCATCATTATAATTGCCGCGGCCAAAGCCCATCACGGAGAGATAAATACCGCTCTCGCGTTTGCGACTAACAAAATCTTCAAGGCGCTCATCTTTCGTGATGCCGACATTGAAATCACCATCGGTTAGAAGCACAACGCGGTTGACACCTTCAGCGTCAAAGTTCTGCTCTGCCAACGAATAGGCAAGGCGCAAACCCTCGCCACCAGCGGTTGATCCGCCAGCTTTAAGCTTATCCAGCGCGGCATATATTTTTTGTTTGTCCTTAGCAGAGGTCGGCTCAAGCACTTGGCCTGCTGCACCTGCATAGACCGCGATTGCAATCGTATCGTCTTCATCCATCTGATCGACGAGCATTTTCAGCGCTTTCTTAGCGAGCGGCAGCTTATTGGCCTGCGACATGGAGCCAGAGACATCAATTAGCAAGGTCAGGTTGACCGGCGGGCGAGCCTCTTCAGCGAGGTCATAGCCTTGTACGCCGATATGCATGAGTTGGCGTCCCTCCGCCCATGGAGACGGCGTGACCGTAACATGGGTGGCAAATGGCGTGTCGCTCGTTTCGGGGCGGGCATAGTCATAATCGAAATAATTGATCAGTTCTTCGATGCGAACGGCATCCTTGGGCGGCAGAACACCCTCGTTCAGATAACGCCGAGCAACGGCATAAGAGGCGGTATCAACATCAATGGAAAAGGTCGAAACTGGTTCTTCACTGGTCAGCTTGACGGGGTTGATCTCAACATCTTCATAACGCTCGCGATCGGTTGAGGTCGGCGGCTCTTGAAGCGGGTGTGCCACGGTGGTTTTGCCGATCTGTATTTTGCTACCGGTTACGACAACGCGTTCTTGCAAAACGGGGGATTCAGCTTGAATCGGTGAAACTGCTGCCAGCGGAGGAGGAGG
>CAZXTI010000043.1:0-10226 GCA_964643565.1 uncultured Hyphomonas sp.
TCGCGGTCAAGCAGGCCGCTGGCTTCATTGTTGACGGTGATGACATCGAGCACATCATCGCCGTCCATATCCAGCACGCGGTAGATTGTAACCTCCTTGAAATTTCGCTGGTCGGTGTTTTTCTCCGCGGAGAGAATTTCGTCGCGCCATGTATTGCCGCGAACCTCGAAGAGAAAATCTGTTGTCAGCGGTGTCGTTGAAAATCCGCCACTCGCCGTCTGTGCAAAGATTTTTAATTCGCGCCCGATCAGAAACGTAATGTCTGATTTTCCGTCGCCCGTCGCGTCGGCAATATAGGAGGGGAATATTCGGAAGGTCGGGGTCCGCGCTGCTGGCAGGGAGAGGGCTGTATCGCTAATATTATCATTGGAGAGTGAGCCGGTAAGGCGCAATTCAGGTTCAACCGGGATCAGCGTTGGTCCTGAGAATGTGCCGCCTGGACGTTGCAGGAAAACTTTCAACCCATCGAAGTCCTGTACGAGCAGATCAAAACGATCGTCATCATTGATGTCGCGGGCAAAGCCGGAGCGCTGGAAGCGCAGATCGGTGCCTTGGCGAAAGAGGGACTTTGTCTCGACAAGAGGGGTGAAGACATTACCTGCTGGATCGTAGGCGGAGATGCCCTTCTCGGTAAATATGAGGAGCTTTTCCAGCTCGCCATCCGGCATTTCACCGAGGGTATAGAAGACGGCGTTTTTTGGAACCTCAACCGTTTTGGTGATCTGCGGGGCGTCTGTTGCTAGTGTGTCTGCAGAGAAGAGGTGAATTTTGTGATTGGCTTCGCTGTCGCGTGTGCGGACAATAAGTGCATCACGTTCCGGGCTGAAGACACGTAAGACTTCCCCGGCGCTGACGACAGGGTGCTCAACCTTGATGACTTTGCGGGCGAATGTCAGCTCGTCAGCCGTTACGCTTGCCGTTTGCGAAAGGCCGACGGATACGGCGGCCATTAAAATCAATTTGCTCAGGCGCCCCATGCCACACTCCTCCATTTATTATGGGCAAAGGGAAACGCGCTATAGCGCCAAGAGTAAAGTTAAACTTAGGCCATGATTGGTTGAGTTCGCGCTGTTTTCGAGGGATTATTTTTTCCCGGCACGAATGAAGCGGCGGACATCGCTGGCCAATTTCTCAGCTTGATCTTCCACCAGATACATCATGTGCCCGCCCTGATAATAGGTGTAGTCGATCCGGTCCTGAACGGTTCCGTTCTTGGCCAGAGCGATTTCCGCCCCGAAGAAGGGGGTGGCCATATCATACCAACCGGACGCGAGCAGTACGCGCAAGTCGCGGTTCTCGCGCATGCCTTTACCAAGCCACGGCGCCGCGTTGACATAGGCAGGCCAGCCTTGGCCGCGATTTTGTTGCCAATTCCAGCGCGAGCCCGGTTCGCCGGTCAGGATTTTATATTTGCGCGTCCATTCAACGCCGAGATCGCGGGTAAGGTAATCATTTGCGGCAGCAACATAGGCGACATCCATGCCGTATCCGGACGGATCGTTTTCCGGCGTGTCGCGGGTGCCTTCGCTATCGACGCCGCGATACCGGCTATCAAAGCGCCCGACCGTGTAGCCATGTGTGCGCAGGAGCTCTTTGCGGTAACGGGTGGAATCGACGCGGAGCTTGGCGAGCATGATCCATTCTGCTGATACGCCAATGCGCTCAGACATTTCCCTTGCCACTTTGCGCATTTCGCGTGCTGGCAAAAGGTCGCCGCGCAAGAGCGCCGGGGCCATAGTTTCAATGGCGAAGGTGCGGGCGTCTGCGATGAAGGCGTCAAAGTCGTCATCCCATTTGGATTTGTCGACCTTGCCATGATGCCAGGCGGTTGCTGCCCATGTCGGGAAGAAAGCCAGATGGGGTGTGTCATTGCCAGAGGCAAAGCGTGCGGTTTGGAAGTCGAGAATGGCGGAGACGAGGATCACCCCGTTTAGGGCGACGCCGTTCCAGCCGCCTTGAAGTTTCTCGGTCAGTGCAGCTGCGCGCGTGGTGCCATAGCTTTCGCCGGCAACATATTTCGGGCTGTTCCAGCGTCCATTTTCGGTCAGCCAGATGCGGACAAATTCTGCGATGCTCTCAGCGTCTTCGTGCAGGCCGTAATAGTCGCCTGCATCGGTATCCCCCAAGGCGCGCGAATAGCCAGTGCCAATCGGGTCGATGAACACCATATCGGTCACATCAAGCAGGGAATGGTCATTGTCGACGATCGGGTAGGGCGGTCCGCCAACATCTTCGGCATTGCCGGGCGTTGCCACGCGGCGCGGGCCCCATGCGCCCATGTGTAACCAGAGCGAGGCAGAGCCGGGCCCGCCATTGAAAATAAAGGTGACGGGGCGTGTCGTCGGGTCGCTCACGCCGTCCCTAACATAAGCGATGGAAAAAACTGAGGCTTCGGGCAGATCGGTCTGCTCATTGCGTAGGAAGGTTTCACCCGCGATGGCTGAATATCTAATCGAACTTCCGTTTAAGGAGATTGTGCGCGAGCTGGTAAAGCGCTCTTCTTCCAAGTCTGGGTCAACGCTCATGTCTTTTTTCATCATCGCGTCTTGGGCAATGACTGAGAGGCTGAAAAGGCTGGATAATATTAGAACTGATAAGGCGCGGATCATCTGGCGGGCTCCTGAAGCAAGTTTGCCGGAAAAGCGAAGCCGATCTACGGCGCCTGAGTCAACCTTTTGATTTCGATAAGTATAAAAGAATTGCGCGCCATCCTTATAAGGATGACGCGCAAGGCGTGTGGTAAGGGGAGCTTGTATTGCTAAGCTGCTGAGCCTTTTTTGTCCTCGATCACGCGCGGTTTGCTGCGTTTCGGTTTGGTATTACTGATTGCGATCTTGCGCGGCTTTTTGGCTTCCGGCAATTCGCGGACCAGCTCGATGCGCAGCAGGCCATTTTTCAGCTCTGCGCCTGTTACGATGACATGGTCAGCCAGTTGGTAGCGGCGGATAAAGCCGCGCTCTGCAATGCCGCGATGGAGGAACTCTCGCGCGTCGCTTTGGTCTGTGTCGCCGTGGCGGCCAGTGATGGTCAACATGCCATCATTGGTTTCGATATCGAGGGCATCTTCGGAAAAGCCAGCCACAGCCAGTTCAATCGCGAAGGCGTCTTCATCGAGGCGTTCAATATTGTATGGGGGATACCCTTGCGCGCCGTCTAGCCGTGTTGCCGTGTCAATCATTGTGGCAAGGCGGTCAAAGCCGACCATGGTGCGATAAAGGGGAGAAAAGTCTCTTTGGTTTGTCATTTTGTGCAGTCCTTATCTAAAGCAACTTATGTTTATTCCCTCACAATTTCGTGAGAAAATGCTGTTTTTGGCCTGAAACGCTTCCCTTTTTGGCAAAACGTGAGGCCGTTTGGCGAGCAACCCGCTTGGCGGCGCTGCTACAATGTGTATTTGGGTAGTCAGTGTGGCCTATTCAAGGGCCGATTCTAGGAGATCATGATGAAGAATGCACTTTTGCTAGGTATTGCCAGCATTGCTTTGATTGCTTGCTCAGGCGAACAATCCCCCTCAACCACGGCAACGCAAGCCGTCCAAACAGCAGCCGCTGACGATACGGTCAAAGACGCCGTAACGAAGGCAACGACTGTTGGTTCTATGGAAGCTGCTCTTGCCGGCGACTGGCGCTCAGACAACAACAAGGCACGCGATGTGTTCCGCAATCCTGCTGAAACCCTTGCTTTCTTCGGTGTTGAGGCCAACGAAACTGTTGTTGAAATTTCACCGGGCGGCGGCTGGTACACTGAAGTGCTCGCGCCCTACATTAAATCTGGCGGCGGGACATATATCGCAGCCACACGCGGCGATGCTGAGCGCGATGCGGCGTTCCTCGAAAAATTTGGCGATGAAGCTGTTTTTGGTAGCGTCAGTGTTGGCGTTCTAGGCGGCGAAGGCATTGCGCCGGGCACTGTTGATACGGTTCTGACGTTCCGCAACATCCACAACTGGATGCGCGGCGGCACAGAAGCTGAAGTGTTTGCAAACGCATATGCTGCGCTTAAGCCGGGCGGCGTCTTTGGTGTAATTGAGCACCGTCTGCCATCAAGCGCTGAGCAAGACCCTAAGGGCGGCACAGGCTATGTCCATCAGGACTATGCGATTGCACTGGGCAAAGCAGCCGGTTTCGAGCTGGCTGGTACATCTGAAATTAATGCTAACCCGAAAGATACAGCTGACCACCCGTTCGGTGTTTGGACACTTCCGCCAGCAAGCTATGGCACACGCGACGGTGTTGAAGTGCCTGAAGGTTTCGACAATGCTACTTATGTTGCCATTGGCGAAAGCGATCGCTTCACGCTGAAATTCGTGAAGCCTGCAAGCACAACAACTGGCGCACTGCCAGAAGCTGTCCAAAGAGCTGCGAACGAAGTTGAAGAAAAAGCCAAATCTGCAGCCGACATTGTCGAAGGTTCTGGCTCTTAAGGCATACGCTGGCTCAATTCTTTGAGCCGAAGCAAATCTTTAAAACCCCTCTTGCTATGGTAAGAGGGGTTTTTTCTTGGAGGTTGGCGTGATGCCGCAGGATATTGAAACGCTCTTTGCGACACCAATTGGGCACGCTGATCTGGGAGATGCTGACTTGGTTCAAGCGCTGAGCGGTGCGATTTGGATGCTGGAAGAGGGTGATGAGGCCGGCGCGAAATGGTGTGAAGAGAATGGCTATGACGGCTACACTTCCTATGCTTCGCTGGATGATTTGCCGATACGCGCACCGGCTTTTGCAACTCTAAAAACGCGGCTTGATGAGATGGCGGCCAAGTTTGCCGAAGCTTTGCACTGGGACCTTAGCGGGCATGATTTAAGGCTCGATAGTCTTTGGGTGAATATTCTGGGCGAGGGCGGCGCGCATTCTGGTCATATCCATCCAGCTAGCGTGATCTCTGGCACAGTCTATGTTGATATGCCTGAAGGGGCAGGTGCGTTAAAGTTTGAAGATCCGCGCCTGGCCATGATGCAGGCTGCGCCGCCGATGAAGCATGATGATGTGCCTGAGGCGCGCAAACGGTTTGTCTATCGCGCGCCCAAGGCTGGCAGTGTGTTGATGTGGGAAAGCTGGCTGCGCCATGAGGTGATGCCAAACCGCAGCGCCCTGCCGCGTTTAACAATCAGCTTCAATTATGGGCTTGTTGCGCATTAGTCAGCGCCTGCGCACATCCACCTTATAGGATTGATCTGGAAGTTCGGTGAAGCTGATCCACTTGCTGCCGAAGAGGCCGCTTCTAAGCGTTGCGGTGGCGGGAAAGCTTTCAGGCAAATTCATACGCTTGCTGGCCGTGTCTTGAACGAGCACGTCTCCGTCGCTGGTATAGAGGATATAGCGCTTGTACCCATTGGCTTTAACACGGTCGATGGTCAGCGTTGCTGCAACTTTCTTATCTGAAGATTTCACATTGCGCGCTAGCCCCAATCTGGCGAGCACGCCGAGGCGTTCATTTTCAGCGGCTTCTGCGCTCTTGGTTTCAAGTGCTGCGCGGGCGGCATCCAATTCGGCGCGCTCTTTTGCTAGGGCAACACGTTCAGCTTCTAGCGCGGCTGTGTTGGCCGGTATTGCAGGCGCCGGAGGTGCTGCAGGGGTGTTTTGACTTGTTTCCAATTTCTGGGATTGCAAAAACTGCTCACCTGCCTGGAGGCAAGCTGAGCGTAACAGCTCGACAGAGATTGCCTTACATTCTTCTATGCCGCGTTCGATGTCTTCAACAGATTGGGCCGTTGCTGTATGAGCTGCAAAAGCGGTCACTGCAAAAATGATCGATATCAAACGGCGCACGGGCGTGGTCTTTCTCAATTTAACCGACAAGCATTTAGTGTAAAAATTTTAGCGTACTGGGGGCAGCTTTACCTTTAGCCGGCGTTTTGGGCGTTCGTTAAAGGCCAGCCATTTTGCACCAAGTGTCGTCCGGTGAACGATGGCCTCAGCTGGCAGGGATGAGGGCGGGATCAGGTTCCGGGTTGTGTCGGACTGAATAAGCAGATCCCCATCGCTGGTATAAAACTTATGGACCCGTTGATCGTTCACAGTAATTTTTACGATTGTAACAGGCGTTTCCGGCGGTAGCCGTTCTGATGAAAATGGTGTTCTAAGGGAAAATCGGCGCGGCGTCTTGGCGTCTGCTTCAGCCTCTTTTTCAGCCAGTTCGATGCGCTTTGCTTCGATCGCAGCGCGTTCAGCCTCAAGTGCTGCGCGTTCAGTTTCCAAGCGTTCGGCTTCAACCGCGGCGCTTGCTGTTCGGCTTTCTTCAGCGGCGCGTGCGAGTGCAGCCCGCTCATTTGCCAATGCTTCACGTTCGGCGGCTAAAGCGGCGCGTTCTCTGGCAATCGCTTCTGCTTCGGTGTTAATCGCGGGCGCGGCAGGTTGCGGCGCTGTTCGTGCAGCGGCTGCATCGATGCTATCGAGCAAATTGGTGGCGGCATCAAGACAGGCAAGCCGTACCTGATCAGCGGCGATGTTTCGACAAGCTTGTATCGCAGCAAGCGCGTCATCTCTTTCATCGGCGACAGCAGGTGTGCTGATGACTGTAAAACCTACCAAAAGGGCTACGATTGAAAATCGACGCATAGCCTTGCTCCTCTACTCTTTGAATTTCAGTATAAAATTGAATCCGATCAACTGAAAGCCCGTTACGGATATTTTATTATTTCGGGGATAACAAATTTCCTCCGATGGCTTGACCTGAGCGCGCTTCGGGTTCATCGGCGGGGGCATTCCTCCCAGTTTAGTTCGTTATCATAGATAGGAAGCTCACATGGATATTACGAAAATTGCAGCGGGCCTGAACCCGCCTGATGATGTGAATGTCATTATAGAAGTTCCCCTCGGCGGGGATCCGATCAAATATGAGATTGATAAAGCGTCCGGCGCGATGTTTGTGGATCGCTATCTTTACACCGAGATGCGCTATCCATGTAATTACGGCTTTGTTCCGCATACGCTGAGTTTGGACGGCGACCCGATTGATGTGATGGTGGTTGGCAATCGCCCGCTTGTTCCGGGTTCTGTGGTTCGCGCGCGTCCGGTCGGTGTGCTGATGATGACGGACGATAAAGGCCCGGATGAGAAAATCCTCGCTGTGCCACACCCGGCGTTGACGACATATTACGACAAGATTACGACTTATCAGGATTTACCGAGCATTCTGGTGTCCAAAATTGAGCACTTCTTCAAGCACTATAAAGACCTGGAGACGGGAAAATGGTCCCAAATTGACGGTTGGATGGGGATTGAAAAAGCGCGCGAATTGATCCGGATGTCGGTTGAACGTGGTGCGTAATACCCATTTTGGGCGCTGAAACCGCGTTTGTGCTTGAAAATTAGAGAAAATTTGGAGTTTCTCGTGCAGCTGCAAGGCTTCCTTTACTGATTGGCGTGCTATAATGGCCACATCTTTCAGGAGGGCGTCATGTCTGAACCTAGCACTACGCCGCGGCAACGTCGGCAAGGACCGAAACGAAGTGAGACGTCGCAAGCGGCGATTTTGGACGCGGTGCGGGATGAATTGTCCGAAAATGGATGGCGCAGCTTCAGTGTCGACAATGTCGCGCGGCGTGCGAAAGCCTCCAAGCAGACCATCTATAAATGGTGGCCTTCTATTGGGACCTTGTGTCTGGATGCGGCCTTATCCTTAATTCCGGCGATACCTGAGGGCGCGCGCGACGCAGAACAGCGCATCGCAGCAGTGATAGCGCCGCTCGAAGCGACGGCGCGCACGGGCAATGGCGGATATATTTTACGGTCCGCACTTCTGGCGGCGGCTGATGATGATGATGCGGGCGAGAAATGGCGCGCTTGGGTAAAAAGTGAGCTGCGTATGCCTTTGCGCATGGTGTTGGCCGAGCTTGCGGCCAAGCGGGTTATCCATCGCGATTGGGATCTGGACGATGCTATGGCGCTGCTTGTCGGCGCTTTCTGGCACAAATTGCTGATCATGCGCGCGCCGATACCAAACGGGTTCAGTCTCAAGCAGGCCGAAACCTTACTGACTTTGTTACGCAACGAATAACAATATCGTTTTCATGCCTTGAGAGATTTGACTGGATCAAGGCGGTGCAACCCTGTAGCTGTTTTCTCAGTTTTAACTGGAACAGGTGAGCGGGGCTTGCATGCGTTTTCTTTCCCTTTTGCTAAATCGCGCCATTCAAGCCGGTCGTCTAACGATTACCGATTATGATGGCAGTGTGCATGTGTTTGGACCCGGCGTTGATCAAGGCGGTGACGATCCGAACGAGGTTGCCATTCGGCTGACAAAGCGAGGCGTTTCCGGCAAGATTGCGCGCGACCCTGCACTTGGTGCAGCCGAAGCCTATATGGACGGCCATCTGGAGATGGAGGCGGGGCATGAGATTTATGATCTACTGAAGCTCGTCACCTATAATCTGCGCTGGGTTCCGGGCAATGCTTTGCATAAAGTCACGCAGCAGCCGCGCTGGCGAACCTGGTGGGATGGGAAAAACCATGCGCGCCGGGCAAAACGAAATGTCGCCCATCATTATGACTTGTCCGACCATTTATATGATCTCTTCCTTGATGCGAACCGGCAATATTCCTGCGCTTACTGGCGGCCGGAAAATGCAGATGATTTAGCAGAGGCGCAGAGCGATAAGCTCGCCCATATTGCGGCAAAGCTGCTTTTAAAGCCGGGCATGCGCGTTTTGGACATTGGCTGCGGCTGGGGCGGCATGGCGCTCTATCTCAACAAGGTTGCCGGGGTTGAGGTGCTGGGTGTCACGCTATCTGAGGAGCAGCTCATCGTTGCGCGCCAACGGGCAGAGGCGGCAGGCGTTGCCGACAAGGTGAAATTCGAGCTGATCGATTACCGCGAGGTGGACGGCCCGTTTGACCGGATTGTCTCGGTTGGCATGTTCGAGCATGTTGGTGTGCCGCAATATCAGACCTATTTCTCCAAAGTCGCTGAACTGTTGAGCGAGGACGGCGTGGCGTTGATCCACTCCATTGGGCGCGCAGACGGGCCGGGGGCGACCGATAGTTTCATGGCGAAATATATCTTCCCCGGCGGTTATGTCCCGGCATTGTCAGAGATTACGCCAAAGATTGAGCGCGCGCAGCTTTGGGTAACGGACATTGAAATCCTGCGGCTCCATTATGCGCGCACCTGCGAGGCTTGGTACAAAACCTGTGTCGAGAAGAAAGACGAGATCACCGCGCTCTATGACGAGAAATTCTGGCGCATGTGGGTGTTCTATCTGGCTGGCGCAGCGATGGCCTTCCGGCATATGGGCCAGATGGTGTTTCAGGTGCAGCTTGCAAAATCAATCGACGCCGTGCCGCTAACACGCGACTATATCGCCGAAACCGAACGCCACTATGCGCGGCTTGTCTAGTTTGTAGCTCGGCTTGCTCCCTTAACGTCAAAGCCCCTCGCTAAGGAGGGGCTTTTTGTTTGGGTGCGGATGTTTTGTTTAGCCTGGGCAGTAAGAGGCGGCGAGGACGCGGCCCATGTTTTTTTCCTGCACGATGATAGCGCAAGTATACTCATCGGCCATAGCCGCAGCACGGTAGACTTGTTTCGTGCCGGTCCACGCGCCAAGCTTGTCAGCCTTTACAGCAATGTTTCGTGCGTGCGTGATGAGGCCTTTGTTTTCGCCGCTAGAAATTTCGGTTTCTTCATGCTTGAGGAGTGTGATCAGCATGGCTTCAGCATTCGCCGAATCGATGTCGGTTTTCGGATTGACCTCAATCGTGTATCCACCCTGACTTGCCTGAACCAGAATGTCTGCGCTTGCAGCAGGGGCACGTTCGACCAAGCGCCTGATTGAGCGGGCGCGTGAGCCTGTGGTCTCTGAAACGCCATTGATCACAGCTTGGGGTGTGTAGACACTGCCAACGCCGCGCAAGGCATAATTATAGCTGCGTTGGCGCTGCGTGTTTGCAGCTGTCGAATATGGATCTTTCCAGCGCCCGTCGCGGCGGTGGACGAGCGAGTTCCAATAATCCACGTGCCATTGGATGGCGACGACGCCCTCTTGGGTCGATAGTTTGTTGAACAAGCGTTCGGCTGATGGGCAAGACGAGCAAGATTGCGAGGTAAACAGCTCTGCAAGCACAGCACCGTCCGAGGTTGCTGTTGTTTTTGGCGTGGGTTCAGCTAGTGCTGAAGATCCGGCCAGCAATAAGCTGGAAAGTATAAAAAATAGCGTCCGCATTCGGTGTGTATCTAGGCCTGTTCTGCTTGCAGTAAAGAATTCCTCTCTAATAAGGCATGTGACCGCG